>NZ_WXWT01000368.1:0-2490 GCF_009904725.1 Vibrio sp. V43_P6S15P86 | reverse complement strand
ATTTAGGACCTTCAGATTTTTGTTGCATAACCTAGCTAATATTTTGTTGTGTTTTAAACAATAATCGCATTACGCTTTGCATTTTGCAAATAACATTAGCTAAATTATGGGTAAAAGAAAGGATTCAAAAATAATATCAATTATTTAAAAAATGGCATAAACCATGCTGATAGTTTAGTGACCCCTCGGGTCACCTAGCCAACTGACGTTGTTAGTGAACGAGATGTTCACAAAACAAGCCAATAGACCCGACTGCCTATTGGCTTCTTTTTTTCTGCAAGCAATCTAAAACACTTGGCTAAGCTAGATCATTATGCTTATTTTTAACTATTTGCGATGAACTGCGCTCTTAGTTTTTCAATCTCGTCACGCTTTTGCGCCGCCAATTCAAACTCTAAATCTTGCGCGTGCTGATACATTGCCGCCTCAAGTCGACTGATTTCTTTTTCCAACTGCTGAGGAGACATGACCTCGTATGTTTGCGAAGGCTCCGCCACTTTCGACAACGGTACCTGTTTAGTATTACGCTGACGTTTAGACTTGGTAATATCGCCCAATTCCATAATATCTTTGATATTTCGTTTGAGCGCTTGCGGCGAAATGCCCATTTCTTCGTTGTACGCTTTCTGCTTCTCGCGGCGGCGGTTGGTTTCATCCATCGCCTTTTTCATGGAGTTGGTGATTCGGTCAGCATACAAGATCGCCTTACCTTCAAGATTTCGCGCAGCACGACCAATGGTCTGAATCAGTGAACGCTCGGAGCGCAAGAAGCCCTCTTTATCTGCATCCAATATTGCAACCAGCGAAACTTCAGGCATGTCCAAGCCTTCTCGTAGCAAGTTAATTCCCACCAGCACGTCAAACTCGCCAAGACGAAGATCACGGATGATCTCCACACGTTCTACGGTATCAATATCTGAGTGTAAGTAACGTACCCTAACATCATGTTCGTGCAAGTACTCGGTGAGATCTTCGGCCATTCGTTTGGTCAATGTTGTCACTAGAACTCGCTCATCTTTAGCAGAACGGAGGCGAATTTCAGACAACAAGTCGTCTACTTGGGTCGCTACTGGGCGAACTTCCAATTCTGGGTCAAGCAAGCCTGTTGGACGAACAACTTGATCCGCCACATCGCCTGAAGATTTTTCTAGTTCATAATTTCCTGGCGTCGCAGAGACAAAAATCGTCTGCGGTGCTAACGCTTCAAACTCTTCAAACTTGAGCGGACGATTATCTAACGCAGAAGGTAAGCGAAAACCAAACTCCACTAGCGTTTCTTTACGAGAGCGGTCACCTTTATACATGGCACCAATCTGCGGCACCGTCACGTGGGATTCATCGATGATCAACAAACCGTCATGAGGCAAGTAATCAAACAATGTCGGTGGCGGCTCGCCTTCCGATCGTCCGCTGAGATAGCGAGAATAGTTTTCGATACCTGAGCAAAAACCTAACTCATTCATCATCTCGATATCGAATTGAGTCCGCTGGCTAATACGCTGTTCTTCCAGTAGCTTGTTGTTGTCTAGAAGCTGTTTTTTGCGTACTTCTAATTCAACCTTAATATTTTCAATCGCTTCAAGAATACGATCTCTTGGTGTCACGTAGTGCGTCTTAGGGTAAATAGTGTAGCGTGGTAAATCTCGCTGTTTCACCACACCAGTCAATGGATCAAAAACACTGATGCAGTCAATTTCATCATCAAACATTTCGACACGAACTGCGTCTTGGTCAGATTCCGCTGGAAAGATATCAATCACTTCGCCACGAACCCGAAACTGTCCTCGCTCAAATGCCACGTCATTTCTTGAATATTGTAGCTCTGCCAAACGTCGTAGCATGTCCCGTTGATCAATCACGTCACCACGACGTAAATGCAACATCATTTGCAAGTAAGATTCTGGGTCACCCAAACCATAGATAGCAGAAACAGACGCAACGATAATCGCGTCTTTACGTTCCAATAGTGCTTTCGTTGCTGAAAGGCGCATTTGCTCTATGTGAGCGTTAACCGATGCGTCTTTTTCAATGAAAGTATCCGTCGTCGGGACATAAGCTTCAGGCTGGTAGTAATCGTAGTAGGAAACAAAGTACTCCACCGCATTATTGGGAAAGAATGATTTCATCTCGCCATATAATTGCGCTGCGAGCGTTTTGTTTGGAGCAAGTAATATTGCAGGTCGCTGGGCTTGAGCGATAACATTCGCTAGTGTGAACGTTTTACCCGATCCCGTTACCCCCAATAGTGTTTGATGTGCCAGTCCAGCATCGAGCCCCTCAAGCAGCTGCTTGATCGCTCCCGGCTGGTCACCCGATGGCTGATAATCGGAGACCAATTCATAGACTTTACTCATACCCTTCCTCAACTTTACTGCGCTTTGGCTGTATATATATACACCTTAGCCAATGAAATCTACGTCTATCGAAAATTTACCCACCATTGTTAATAAATTTTCTTGTTTGTCTAGAATGCTGTAGCCATACAAAACC
>NZ_WXWT01000058.1:0-2505 GCF_009904725.1 Vibrio sp. V43_P6S15P86 | reverse complement strand
GTATCACCTTCGTTAATTGTGCCAGCGTCACTGATAGATACCGTTGGGCGGTCATCGTCCGGATCTGGATCAGGGCCAGTACCATCATCAACAATGGTTGCGGTGCCCGTATCGGTACCTTGGACAGGACCGAGACCGGTCACGTCTACCGCGAAGTTTTCTGGACCTTCGTAGACTTCATCATCAATAGAAGCAATACGCACATCAAACTCAGTCTGCCCGGCAGGCACCGTCACCACGCCATCGTTTGGCACCGCAACCCAACCGGAGCCCGTGTTGTATTCTAAGGTACCTAAGTCTCCGACTTCGGTATCGCCTAAGTTGAGGCCTAGCTCGACTTGAACAGTGGACTCGGAAGCATTCGACAGCGTCACTTTGAAGTTCGCAGCCTCACCCTCATTGATAGTGCCAGCATCCGTAATAGTCACATTCGGGCGGTCATCATCCGGATCAGGGCCTGGACCCGTGCCGTCATCCACTATCGTTGCTGTCCCCGTATCACTGCCTTGCACTGCGCCAATGCCAGTCACCGTCACACTGAAATCTTCTGGGCCTTCATAAACGGCGTCATCAATGGAAGCGATACGCACATCAAACTCAGTTTGCCCCGCTGGCACCGTTACTACATCATCGTTTGGTACTGCAACCCAACCGCTTCCGGTGTTGTATTCTAAGGTGCCTAAGTCACCGACTTCAGTATCGCCGAGATTAAGACCCAACTCCACTTGCGTTTCCACTTCAGAGGCGTTCGATAAGGTGACTTTAAAGTTCGCCGTATCACCTTCATTAATGGTGCCAGCATCTGAAATAGTCACATTCGGACGGTCATCATCCGGATCGGGGCCTGGCCCCGTGCCGTCATCCACGATCGTTGCCGTTCCCGTATCGCTGCCTTGCACCGCCCCAATGCCAGTTACCGTGACACTGAAATCTTCAGGGCCTTCATAAACAGCGTCATCAATGGAAGCAATGCGCACATCAAACTCGGTTTGCCCTGCTGGCACCGTCACCACGCCATCGTTTGGCACCGCAACCCAACCGCTTCCGGTGTTGTATTCTAAGGTACCTAAGTCTCCGACTTCGGTATCGCCCAAGTTGAGGCCGAGTTCAACTTGAACAGTGGACTCGGAAGCATTCGACAGCGTCACTTTGAAGTTCGCAGCCTCACCCTCATTGATGGTGCCAGCATCCGTAATAGTCACATTCGGGCGGTCATCATCCGGCACGAGGCCTGGCCCCGTGCCGTCATCCACGATCGTTGCCGTTCCCGTATCGCTACCTTGCACTGCGCCAATGCCAGTTACCGTGACACTGAAATCTTCAGGGCCTTCATAAACAGCGTCATCAATGGAAGCAATGCGCACATCAAACTCGGTTTGCCCTGCTGGCACCGTCACCACGCCATCGTTTGGCACCGCAACCCAACCGGAGCCCGTGTTGTATTCTAAGGTACCTAAGTCTCCGACTTCGGTATCGCCCAAGTTGAGGCCTAGCTCGACTTGTACTGTAGACTCGGAGGCGTTCGATAAGGTGACTTTGAAGTTCGCTGTCTCACCCTCATTAACCGTACCTGCATCACTCATCGTTACCGCTGGGCGATCATCATCAGGATTTGAGCCATGTCCACTACCATCATCTAAAATAGTGGCAGTCCCAGTAACAGGTGTGCTTTGTTCTTCTGTCGTGCCAGAGAGCGTAAACGTTTCTGGGCCTTCAAATACAGAGTCGTCAATAGAGTCTATAGAGACCGTAAAGTCACTTTCACCCGGTGGGATCGAAATGGTAAAGGTTCCGCTTTCACCGACTGAAACTTCTTCTGTTGTACCATCAGAAAATGTTATGAGGACACGCTCATTGACGTAGTCACTCCCGTTCTCGTCAGCTGAGCCGCCTGTTGCGGTTCCATCAAGGAGAGAAAGAATGACATCAGTATTGTCTTCAGTTGTTTGACTTAGAGTAATATCGAATACAACTTGGTCACCTTCGTTGATAGTCGGACTAGATATTTCTTGAACTAAGATAGTCGGTGGTACAGGGCCATTAATTACTCTGAAAAGATCCAACAAAGATAGTGCTTGAGTTGTAGATAGTCCGATTCCATCAATACCGACGGTCTCAAAATTCGTACTAGCCAACAATTCAGCGCCAGTACGATCTATTGCACCAGTATTTTGGGGGCTAGAACCACTTTCCTCACCTGCAGCTGGCTCAAAATCCTCACCAAGCGCAGCCGGGTCTTCTCCACTAGCGATAGCCTCGATTAGCGCAGTGACATCATCAGTAACGTTAATTGAACTACCTTGCGGTGTTACCTGTTGTACAATTAATTCTGATGTATCAGAAACTTCCTCAATAATTAATTCACCAGGCTGAGGTAGCTGACCACTTTCAAGACTTCTCAGGTTCCCATCAAGCCCTATAACCACGACATTGCTCATCAATGAACTTAACGCTACTCGATCCATGCTCTTCATCCTTGTATTAGTTTAATTAAAGGCTTGTTAC
>NZ_WXWT01000354.1:0-2519 GCF_009904725.1 Vibrio sp. V43_P6S15P86 | reverse complement strand
CGGATACCTTTGCTATGGTTGTTTTTTGCTTTATCACAGGGATGATTGTCGAGATTTTGATTTCAGGGATGACGTTTGAGCAATCTTTAGCATCACGTACACTATCTATTCCAGTGAATATTGCTATTGCTTGGCCGTATGGCGTTTTTCGTGATTGGGTACTACGTCAGGGTAACAAGGTATCGCCGTCTTCATTTATGAAAAACGTATCTGATCTGGTCGCTTATGTGCTTTTTCAGTCTCCAGTTTATGCAGGAATTTTATTCGCAGTTGGTGCGTCTACAGACCAAATAGTGACCGCGGTGACAAGTAACGCCATTATTTCTTGCGGTATGGGTGTGTTGTATGGGTACTTCTTGGACATGTGCCGCCGTTGGTTCCGTGTTCCCGGTTATTCTCAAAGTATCTAAATGACCCAGTTTTGCTCAATTTAGTTACTTAGTGAGCAATCGAGTGGAAAAGGGCGCTTTTTTTTATGTTTAGCCTTGACCATCAGGCACATAATCATTAAATTAGCGCCTCGTTAGCCAATGATGCTAACAAAAATTGATTCGGTGAGTTGTCCGAGTGGCTGAAGGAGCACGCCTGGAAAGTGTGTATACGGCAACGTATCGAGAGTTCGAATCTCTCACTCACCGCCACATTCTATAAGCCCTTGTAGTGTAAGAACTTCTTATAATACAGGGGTTTGGTGTTTTAATGTAAGCTGCCTACTGGTACAAAGAGTAGGTACAATGTCGAACATCATGGCAAGTCCTTATAAGCATCCTAAAACTGGTGTTTACTACTTTAGAATGGCTGTCCCCAAAAAGCTGGTTCCTATAATCGGTAAGACAGTCTTCAAGAAATCTCTTCAAACGAAAAACCTTTCTGAAGCTAAACCACGATTTACTGAGTGTCTATTCGATGCGCAGAAGCAGATCGCCGTTGCTCAGTTAAAACTATCTAATTCATCCAATGTCGAACTCAATGTTAGAGACTGTGCAATCATCGCAGAGCGTTGGTATGAACACGTAAAGAATGAAGTTGATACCTCTGGTAACTACGATCTTTTCCTAAAAAGGGATGTAGATGCGGAAGGCACAGTCCGTGAATTTGGCTTGTCTGATACTTTGTCCATATGTGGCAACGAGGTTGATACTGCTACTCCTGACCAGCTTCAAGAGCTAGCAGATGAACTAAAAGAGTTTATTGTTGCTCAACTAGATAGAGAGGGTTTAGTTGTCTCTTCTCACAGTGAGTCTTTCCGTCAATTAGCAGTAGCTTTCTATCACTACATTCATCGCATCGAAGCGCTATGTAGAGCACGTTACAACCGTGACTATGGCTACGAAGCAGTATCTAATCCTATTGCAGACAAACCTCTGTCAGTTAACGCTTTAGCTAACAAACACCAGCCTAAACGCAAAAAGGCATCTCAATACTCTATATCTAATGTGTTTAAGAGGTATCACCAGTCTGAAACTCTTAAGGACAAAGACGCTAAAGCATTGTATGAGGCAGGCCTTCAGATTGAGCGTCTAATCGAAGTTATCGGAGATCTGGATGTTACTGAAGTAACTCGTGCGCATATCGTTGAGTTTCGAGATACATTGCTTCAGTTACCTAAGTCTAAAATTGCAAGTATCAGGAATAGACCTCTTCTAGAGCAAATTGAACTTGTAAAGATACAAGGTCTAGAGACTTTAAGTGCTACTACGGTGAAGAACTGTCTACGCAAGACCTCTGTTGTGTTTAGCTATGCCGTTGAACTAGGCATCATCGACTCTAATCCACACGTAGGTGTGCGTGTTGCCACAGCGGAGAAGAAAACTGAAGCTAATGAGGGAAAAGGCTACACTGACTCAGAAATGCGTCGACTGTTCCAAGCTGACGTATTTAATGATGTTAATGCTCGTAAACCTTATGGTATGGCTTGTTATTGGGTTCCTTTGTTGTGCAGATATACAGGTGCACGCCTAGAGGAGATGTCTCAACTACATAAGTCAGATGTATCCCAATCAGACTCAGGCATACATTACCTCAATATCCGTCGAGGTGAGGGGCAAAGCGTTAAGAATAACTCTTCACTGAGACACGTACCTATCCCTGCTCATCTGATAGAACTAGGTTTCTTAGATTATGTTGCGGAGTCAGGCGGCTTCTTGTTCCCAGAGCTTAAAGAGAACAAATACGGCAAGAAATCAGCGGCACTCAGTAAGTGGTGGGGTCAAACAGTCAGGTCTCTAGGTATACACACAACCCAACCGGCTCATGCGTTTAGGCATACTTTCAAGACGGCTCTGCGCAGACTGGGTATTGCTGACACTGTTAGTGACGCTATTACTGGTCATACTCCAGCGGGTGTAGGCGGTTCATATGGTACGGTTGAGTTGGAGACGAAAAAAGAAGCTATCGACCGTCTCCCTCGTTTAGCTTTAAGCAGGCTATAAGAACATTACTTAGTTAGAGTTTACATGTGCTATTGTTTAAACATCTTTTCTGAAAGGTTTTTGTTTAAGTTGTTGTTTTTAAAATAT
>NZ_WXWT01000209.1:0-20999 GCF_009904725.1 Vibrio sp. V43_P6S15P86 | reverse complement strand
ACGGTTTACCTTCAAAGCTGTTCTTCATGATCGCTTCTCCAGACGGTGGCGATAACCACCACATCGAAGTACTTGCAGAACTGTCTTCAAAACTGATTGAAGATGGTTTCATCGATGCGTTTTTAGGTGCAACAAACAGCCAAGACGCACTGGCACTCCTTCTTGCTAAAGAAGAACCGCAACCAGTGACAGATGCTCCAGCAAACCAAGGTTTCGTCATTGGTGTTACCGGTTGTCCTGCGGGCGTTGCGCACACCTACTTAGCAGCAGAAGCACTGGAGAAAGGTGCTGCGGCGATGGGTTACGAAATCAAGGTTGAAACGAACGGTTCAATCGGTGTGAAAAACAGCCCAACCGCAGAAGAAATCGAGCGTGCAGATGCCATCATCGTCGCCTGTGACAAACAAGTCGACATGAACCGCTTCGCGGGCAAACGCGTGGTTAAAACCAACGTAAAAGCCCCAATCCGCGATGCTCAAGGACTGATTAGTGAAGCGTTAAACGCTCCAGAATACCAAGCAGAAGCAAGCAGCAATGCACAAGCATCTGTGGCAAACAAAGCCTCTCAGGCTCGCTCGGACCTCTACCGCTACTTGATGAACGGCGTATCACACATGATCCCATTCGTAGTAACGGGTGGTCTGTTGATTGCACTTGCTCTTGCCGTCGGTGGTCAGCCAAGTGAAGCGGGCATGGCTATTCCTGAAGGCAGCATGTGGAACCAAATCCTCAACGTAGGTGTGGTTGCCTTTACGCTGATGATCCCAATCCTAGCGGGTTACATCGCTTACGCGATCGCTGACCGTCCTGCCCTAGCTCCTGGCTTGATCGGTGGTTGGATTGCAAACAACGGTTCTTTCTACGGCGCAGAAGCAGGTACAGGCTTTATCGGTGCCATCATCGCCGGTCTACTTGTGGGTTACTTCGTGAAGTGGATTACGTCGATTAACTACCACAAATTCATCCAACCTTTGGTGCCAATCATGATCGCACCAATCACAGGCTCGTTGTTCATCGCAGGTCTTTTCATCTTCGTTATCGGCGCGCCAATCGCAAGCCTAATGGACGGTCTGACTGCGCTACTAACTAGCATGAGTACAGGTAACGTCGTTCTATTGGGTATCGTACTTGGTGGTATGGCTGGCTTCGATATGGGTGGTCCATTCAACAAGGTCGCGTTCCTATTCTCTGTGGGCATGATTGCGAGTGGTCAAACTCAATTTATGGGTGCGATGGCGTGTGCAATTCCTGTTGCACCTCTAGGCATGGCACTGGCAACGGCGCTTGGTCGTAAGTTCGACCTGTTCGAAGAATCAGAAACCGAAGCGGGTAAAGCAGCAGGTGCTATGGGTCTGGTTGGTATCTCTGAAGGTGCGATTCCGTTCGCAGCGCAAGATCCAATGTCAGTGATTCCAGCAAACGTACTTGGCTCAATGGTAGCGGCAGTAATGGCGTTCTCATTCGGCATTACCAACAGTGTTGCTCACGGCGGTCCAGTTGTCGCTCTACTTGGCGCGATGAACCACCCAGTACTTGCTCTGATTTGTATGGCAGCTGGCGCAGTGGTTACCGCAGTAACGTGTGTAACTCTGAAGAAAGTTCGTAAAGCAAAAATGATGCAAGCAGCCGCTTAATCACCCCTACCCCCAAATGGCTCCTATGGCTTGGGCAATGTCGCCCAAGCCATGATTTTCTCTCATGGTGACACTCTATGTCTGATTTAACGATGTCCGATACACAAACGATTCAAACTCAAGCTAAGCATCCGATGTTTTTCCTGATGAACAACGTGATTCAAAACTACGCTTGGGGCAGTACTACTTCTGTTAACCAACTGTTTGGCATTGAAAACCCAACGGGCGAACCACAAGCAGAAGTATGGATGGGTGCGCATCCAAACGGTTGCTCATTGGTGATGGTAAACGGTGAGGAGACCAAACTCTCTTCACTGATTGCTCAAGACATGAATGCCTTTCTGAGTGAAGAAGTCACAAACCGTTTTGGTGAACTTCCATACCTGTTTAAAGTGCTTGCTGCTGAGAAAGCACTGTCGATTCAGGTGCACCCAAACAAGCAACAAGCAGAACTGGGTTTTGCACTGGAAGAAAAACAAGACATTCCCCTAACCGCTGCAAACCGTAACTACAAAGATCCAAACCACAAACCAGAATTGGTTTACGCGCTAACCGAATACCAAGCGATGAATGGCTTCCGCCCAACAAGTGAAATCATCAGCTTCTTCTCTGAGCTGGCGATTCCTGAGCTGCAAGGCTTGGTGAATGACCTTATCGCAAACCAAACGCCAACGGGCTTAGCGACCTTCTTCTCCGGTCTATTGTCACTGGAAGGCGAACAGAAAGAGATGGCGTTGACGGTGCTATTGGCACAAGCTCGCATCACCGACTTACCTCTGTTCAACCTGGTCTTGGAGTTAGAAGCGCAATACCCGGGCGACATTGGTTTGTTTGCGCCCTTGCTACTCAACGTCATCACGCTGAAACCAGGCGAAGCGATGTTCTTGAATGCAGAAACGCCACACGCGTACTTGAAAGGTACGGGGCTTGAGATCATGGCGAACTCAGACAACGTGCTACGTGCCGGTTTAACGCCGAAGTATATGGATATAAAAGAACTCGTTGCATGCACACGCTTCGAAGAAAAGCCATTCGACACCCTACTGCTTGCGCCAATCGAAAACGACGACATGTTGGAATACCCAATTCCCGTCGACGATTTCAAATTCGCGATTGTAAAACAAGCCAACCAACGAACGCTTGATGTAAGAACCGCAGAAATCCTGTTGCCGCTAGATTCCCCGCTCGTGATTACACACGCAAATGGTGAAACGTGTGTAGTAGATAAAGGCCAATCTGTTTTCATCCCAGCTTACGCCAAACAATACAGTTTGAATTGCGAAGGTCGTGTGGCGCGGGCTTACAGTTAATATCGCTGATTAAGTTTGCATGTCGTTACTGCCAATAAGCAAAAAAGAGCAGAGAAACGTCTCTGCTCTTTTACTTAATATGCGCTTTTCCCGATAAATTCACGCAATAATCAAATTGTCTAGAAAGGTTTACTGCTTAGCATGGAACATCGCTTGTCCACTTTTATCTTTATTCGACCAAAAGTTAATATTGAACTGTGCATCATCGCTCATTTCAATACGATGCCAATACTGTGGCGGGCTTGTCGCGAACTGACCTGCGTTGATCACGACGACCATTTCAGGCTCTGTCGCGAATTCATCTGCAAAACCATAATAGGTGACTTGCCCCTCCATTACGCATAACTGCCCAAACACGCCTTCGGCTGTGTTGTGATGAGTTAGAAGAGCTGGAGGCACACTGCCTTTGGTAAAAAATGGCGTCGAACGTTGAACCGTCCAGTCTTTCGGTATACGAAGATGTGACATGGTTATACCCTCTTTGAATATAAAATTGTGCTGCTTGAAGCGAGTTACGATTGCGCGACTTGAGACAGTTCACGCAGTAACGGAAAAGCCTGAGCCACTTGCTCGCCCGTCACAACAAACCCTGTCAATATGCTTTGTTCATTTTCAGCTTTTGCCACGATGCCAGATTGAGAAATCTGCACATTCCAATTCGCTACAGCACTGAAGTCCCCGGCAAGCTGAATTGGGTAACTCGGCGTTTTGACTTTTACCATCATTGGCGGCAACTTCAATTGCGCTTCCTGCCCAAGCAACTGCTTACCTAAAACATTAGCGCTCAACACGATTGGCTGAAGGTATGGAAGCATACGCCCTTGTATCTCGGCGCAATCGCCCAGAGCGAATACATTGTTCGCAGAAGTCTGCAGCTTAGCGTCGACAGCAATGCCTTTCCCAACCTCTAATCCACAAGCATTCGCTAATTGAGTGTTTGAACGCAAGCCAGCGGCAGAAATCACTACATCAGTCTCGATAACTTCACCGCTGTTCAAAGTCGCTATCAACGAATCGGCGGTACGATTCACCTCAACAACCCCATTTCCCAACGCCAGTTGAATGCCTTGCTGCTTAAGTTGGCTTTCCAGAGGCAACGCCACAAACTCAGGAATAAGATTGGCAAGCAAGCGTTGGTTTGATTCAACCACCGTAACGGCTTTACCGCTGCTCGCAATATCCATTGCAATCTCAACGCCAATCAAACCACCACCGATAACCATTACGCGCTTTGCTTGACTGATTCTCTCTTCTGCGAGCTGATACTCTTGTAACGAATTGAGCGTTAGGATATCGCCAGAAGCATCACCTCGCATTGGAGGAACAAAAGCTTTCGCACCCGTTGCAAAAACCAGTTTGGAGTACGCATAAACTTGTCCATCTGCTACCACTTGTTGGGCTTGCGTATCCACACTATCAATTTTAGTGTGGGTTAATAACTCGATATGATGCTCTTGAGCAAACGCTTCTCCCGTTTTTACCACCAGATCCCTCGCGGTGTGTTTTCTACTGAACACATGGCTCAAATCGGGCTTGTTATACTCCGCACCGTCATCAGCGGTGAATACTTGAATTGACACCTGTGCATCCATTCGACGCACAGTTTTAACCAGTTGATAGGCAGCAAAGCCACTGCCTATGATTACAATTGGTGCTTGCATCACAGCTCCTTAACCCTTGAACTCAACAAATACATCTTTACCCAAGTGACACTCAGGGCAAAGGAAGTAATCCGGAACGTCTGACCACGTGGTACCCGCTTCAATTCCTTGATTAGGCTCACCCTGAGCAGGGTCATACACCCAGTTACAAACGGTGCAAATCATGCATTGGCAATCTGATGGATGAGCTTCTGAGCTTGGATTAATAAGCTCCCTTTCGACTACGGCTTGCGTTTCTACTTGTACAACGGGCTGTGATTGAACTTGCGGTGCAGACGCAGCCATCATCGGAGACGCAACAGGGCTTGTTAGTGAATGTTTCGCCCACAATTTCGCGATGCTCTTGCCATGTTCACGACACTCACGCATCGCTTTACCATCTGGTCGCCATTTAGTTTTCAGGCTGACTGCCGTTTCAAAACCCGCGTCGGTCAACCGTGCGTGGATACGGTCTACCGCACCACCATTCCAGCCATAACTACCAAAGGCAGCGGCTTTCTTGGCTTTAAAACGAAGACCTGTGATCTCCTCCAGCATGCCAGCAATCTTCGGCATCATGACGTTATTCATGGTAGACGAACCAACCAAGATGCCTTTTGAGCGGAATACATTGGCGAGAATTTCATTCTTATCGTGCTTAGAGACATTAAAGACTTTAACCGCGACACCCGGGTCGACATCGTGAATGCCCTGTGCAATCGCGTCCGCCATCATTCGGGTATTGTTCGACATAGAATCGTAGAAGATGGTAATACGATCTTCTTGGTAGTTATCCGCCCATTCCAAATATTGCTCGATGATTTGAACTGGGTTATCGCGCCACACAATACCGTGTGAAGTTGCAATCATGTCGACAGGCAAATTAAAGCTCAACACTTCTTTGATTTTAGCGGTTACCAAGCTGCTGAATGGCGTTAGGATGTTTGAGTAGTAACGCAGACACTGTTCCATCAACTCATTTTGGTCCACCTCATCATTGAACAAACGCTCATCGCAGTAGTGCTGACCAAATGCGTCATTACTAAACAGCACCGCATCGCCCGTTAGGTATGCCATCATACTGTCTGGCCAGTGCAACATCGGCGCTTCTACAAATACCAATTGTTTACCGTTACCAATATCGATGCTGTCACCCGTTTTTACCGTTTTAAAGTTCCATTCGGGATGATGGTGATGACCCACAATCGAATCAATCGCCGCTTCTGTACAGTAAATTGGCGTGTTCGGAATCTTCTCCATCAATGCAGACAATGCGCCTGAGTGATCTTCTTCTGCATGGTTCACGACGATAAAATCGATCGTCTTAAGATCGATTTCCATTTCTAGGTTCTGGATAAATTGCTGGCTGAATCGATGATCGACCGTATCGATCAGCACCGTTTTTTCTTCACGAATTAGATAACTGTTGTAGCTGGTACCTTTTGTCATTTTGTATTCTGTACCATGGAAATCTTGAATTTCCCAATCGCGTTGACCTACCCAGTGAATGTTGTTTTTTACGTGAATTGTCATGATTACTACCTTGAATGACGAAATAAACAAAAATAATTTCTTTCAGTAGTGCACTGGGCGTGCCAACTTTAACTTTCAATATAATTCAATAACTTAAAAACGAAACAACTCAATACAATGTCATTTTGACACAGTTGAAAAATGTCAATTAGACACTAAAATAGTCATATTGACACAATTGGTATTGGCTATGACTTCTTTAATCGCGCAATGGCTACACATCACGCAAGACCTAAATTCAGCACTCACTCGGCAAGCTCGATTTGATACCTTATTAACCACGATTCGCGAGGTATTAAAATGTGATGCTTCTGCTCTTCTTTTGTATGAAGATCAGCACTTTAAGCCGCTGGCTATCAATGGCTTAGCAAAGGAAGTATTGGGACGCCGTTTTTCTATAAACCAACACCCGAGATTGGAAGCCATTGCACGCGCTGGCGATATCGTACGGTTTCCATCGAATAGCGACTTACCCGATCCCTATGACGGGTTAATTCCGAACCACGACGACAAGCTGCACGTCCATTCATGTATTGGTCTCCCTTTGTTGATCGACGATCAATTGATTGGCGCGATCACTATTGATGCCTTCGACCCGAATCAGTTTGATGGTTTACTCAATCAAGAACTACGCTTTGTCAGTGCGTTAGCCGCGGGTGGCTTGCACACTGCTCTACTACTGGAGCAGTTAGAAACACAAGCCAGCTTGCCACGTGAGTCTTACACTGAGAAACGCACACTAAGCAACGAAATCATTGGCAAATCTGCTGGGATGAAAGCACTTCAAGAGCAAATCGATGCGGTGGCAGATACCGAACTATCTGTGTTGATAATGGGTGAAACAGGGGTTGGTAAAGAGCTCGTCGCAAACGCAATTCATCATCGCTCTCACCGAGCCAATAATACCTTGGTGTACTTAAACTGTGCCGCGTTACCTGAGTCTGTCGCAGAGAGTGAGCTTTTCGGCCATATCAAAGGCGCATTTACAGGTGCAATCAGCAATCGCAAGGGTAAGTTCGAGCAAGCCGACGGCGGCACACTATTCTTGGATGAAGTTGGCGAACTGTCGTTAGAACTGCAAGCTAAGTTACTTCGAGCTCTCCAATACGGCGACATCCAACGTGTGGGTGATGACCGCCATATTCGAGTCAATACACGCATTGTGGCGGCAACGAACCGTGTTCTGCATGAAGAAGTAAAAGCTGGCCGTTTCAGAGCAGATTTGTACCACCGTTTGAGTGTATTCCCTCTTCATGTTCCCCCACTTCGTGAACGTGAAGACGATGTCGTGCTACTGGCTGGTTTCTTTGCAGAGCAACTACGCAGCAAGTTGGAGCTGAACAGTGTTCGACTCTCTCCTACTCTAGTTCAAGCACTTAAAGATTACTCTTGGCCGGGCAACGTGCGTGAACTGGAACACGTCATCAAACGAGCGGGTGTGCTTGCCAAAGCTAGAACTCAATCGCTGGATATCGAATTGGTGGAACAAGATTTCGATATCAAAGCGTCGAACAATCAGCCCACCACTGAAGAGTCAGGTATACCTAGCTCTTCATTTGAACTGTCAGACGCTGGTTTAAAGCAAGCCACTGACACCTTCCAAAAAGCCATGATTGTAAAAGCACTAGAGCAGAATCAAGGAAACTGGGCTGCAACAGCACGTCAGTTAGAACTCGATAATGGTAATTTACATCGCTTAGCCAAACGGCTAGGTATAAAGTAAAAAAGGATACGGACGGTTTGAATTCCGCAAGAAAATCTATCTCGCTTATGTCAAAATGCACCATCACAATCGAAAAGTCTGTAATGTAATGAACTACCAAGCTGCTATTTTTGATATGGATGGTTTGCTCCTTGATACTGAGCGCGTCTGTATGCGTATTTTCCAAGAAGCATGTGAAGTCCAAAACCTTCCGTTTTATGAAGATGTTTACCTGTCGATCATTGGTCGTAATGCGGCAGGTATTGAAGCAATTTTCCGCAAAGCCTACGGTGAGAACCTAGACCGCCTGCATCATGAATGGCGTACTCGTTACAATGCTGTCGTCAAACACCAAGCCATCCCAGTGAAAAATGGTGTTGTTGAGCTGCTAGAATGGCTGAAAGCACAAGGCTTACCAATCGCAGTAGCGACTTCTACGGCAAAAGAGGTGGCGAAAATCAAACTGGAATTAGCGGGTTTGAGTAAGTACTTCGACAACCTCACCACAGGCTGCGAGGTAAACCACGGTAAACCCGATCCAGAAATCTATTTGTTGGCAGCGAATCGTCTGGATGTAGAACCAAGCCAATGTTTGGCCTTTGAAGATTCCAATAACGGTGTTCGCGCAGCGGTGGCAGCGAATATGGTTACTTATCAGATTCCGGATTTAGTTGAACCTTGCGAAGAGGTAAAACAATTTGGTCATTCCATCGTGCCGTCATTACATGAAGCGTTAGATGCGTTGAAGCAAAATCGCTAAACGTCAACTGCCGCTCTAACTGTTAAAGCTCAGCAATTTGGCTGAGCTTTTTTATGCTTGAGCCTCTCCTCTCACCTTCTCTAATCTACTTCTAATAAATGCCAAGATACTGCTCCAAAGGCTTAATAAGATAGACCTTATCTCTGTACGGGGCGTGTTCCTTTCTTTTTTGATTTACCTCACGCCATCGCATGAAATAGGGCCTATGAGTGATCAAATAGTGGAACTAACCAGTACAACTTTGCAACAAAACGTCAATATACCGCTTGAAGCACGTTTTTCGAGTGAAAATTGGCTGATAATGAGAACTATTGGATGAGATTAATCCAAGTCAGCCCAAAATATAAAATGGAGAGTGTTATATGTCTTTACGTTTATTAGCAGCAACCTTCGCATTAGTAGGAATGAGCTTTGGTGCCCAAGCCAGTGCCGAGTGTGAAGTGTCCCTAGATGCTAACGATATGATGCAGTTTTCTACTAAAACACTGAGCGTTCCAGCCACTTGTAAAGAAGTAAAACTGACGCTAAACCACACAGGTAAAATGCCTGCACAATCAATGGGTCACAACGTCGTTATCGCAGATACCGCTAATCTACAAGCAGTAGGTACGGACGGCATGGCAGCAGGTGCAGAAAACAATTACGTGAAGCCAAATGACGACCGTGTATACGCTCACACAAAAGTGATTGGCGGCGGTGAAAGCACCAGCATTACTTTCAGCACTGAAAAAATGAAAGCTGGCGGCGACTACTCATTCTTCTGCTCGTTCCCTGGTCACTGGGCGATCATGCAGGGTAAATTTGAGTTCAAATAAGAGCTAACTAAGTCAAAACAAGACTCACTATAGGGAAGCCATCGCTTCCCTTTTTATTGCACCTTAGTTAGGCACGTCGATGGATAATCTCATCCAAAGGTACAGGTCTTGCTAAGTAAAACCCTTGAACTTTATCAACCCCACTTGACCGCACAAAGTCATAGTCAGACTGCGTTTCCACCCCTTCCGCTACGACCTCGCAATTTGCAATATGTCCTAACTTAGCAACCAATCGATACAGTTGACGTCCACGATGATCGTTAGCGTCCAATAGCAGCGATCTGTCTAGCTTAATCTTGTTAAATGGATACTTGAACAAATGAGGAAACGATGCGTAGCCCGTACCAAAATCATCCATTGTGATACGAACTCCCATACTCTGTAGAGCTTTCATGGTGCTAGTTAAAGAAACTTCATTGTCTAATACGGCTTCTTCAGTAATTTCAATTTCAAGCCATTCAGCCGGGATTCCAAAATAGACCAACCTGCCCTGTAAATGCTGAACAAAATCCACTTGTTGAATGGTAGCAACAGAAACATTAATGGCCACTCTTCGCTGATCAGATAATCCCATTTCCTTCATATCCGACAACACCTTTTCGAGAACTAGTTTATCGAGCAGTGGCATAGCATCTAACCGGTGAAAATCTTCAATAAACGTTGGTGAAAGTAAGTTTCCATCTTCATCTTTATATCGAATAAGCGCTTCGTAAGAATACTGTTCCGCATCCTTTGTTGAATGCTGCTTTTGATAAAACATCACCAACTCGCCTTCACGAAGAATGGAAGTTAAACGCTTCTGCGCGGATGACTTGCTGATACTCGATGTGTTCGCATCTTTCACACTACTGAGTAGTGATTTAAATAGGGCTTGTTCTAAACCATTGTAAGTATTACTTACACCAAGCTGCCCCACATATTTGCCTGCATAGGCTAGATAAAAAGGTCGATAAATTAGTACACCAATCGCAATCACCACCAGTTGAAGTATCGCCCCCTGGACCTGATGCCCCATTGCAACATAACCACTCAACAGAGGCGGTGTCATCCAGTTCACAATATTTTCAACAGGCGCAATTAAGCCGGAAGCAATTGCGCAGTAGGTGATGATAAAACTTACCAGCGGCACTAATACAAATGGGACGACCAGAATAGGATTAAAGATGATAGGCAAGCCAAATAGCAGCACTTCATTGATGTTGAACATCACCAATGGTGCTGCCGCTAACGCCAGTAAAATATGATTGCGCTCTTTAGCGAACAATAACAGACACAGGAGTAAACTGATGCTATTCCCTGACCCGCCCATGGATAAAAATGCGTCGTAAAAACCTTGGCTAATAACTTTAAGCGACGCTTCGCCTGTTTGCCAAGCAGCCATGTTGGCTTCGGTCGCAGCGTATATTTGCTGCTTGATGGCAAACAACATGTTGTGACCATTAATGCCCGCTGCTCCTAATAAGCTCAAGATGGATTGATAAAATAATCCTCCTGTGAACGTCAGCGGATCAGAGTTAAGTCCAGCCACTGTTGTAGTAAAAGCATTCATCACCGCTGCGGTGACATGAGATAAGCAAACCGCAAATAAAACGAATACGAAAAAATGTAAGACATCTTTAAAAAGACGAGAAGAGAAGTCCATTGCTTGAGGATCAAGCAACTCAATTCGGAAACTTTTACAATAAACGTATGACACCGTTGCACTGAAGAGTGCTAATAACGGGTTATTCGGCAACATGTAATTACTAGAAAGGCTGTCATTCTCTATTGAAATTAAATAGAACATGACCAACGAATAAATGATGATAATCGCGCTCGACACGTTCACTTTATGCGATAAATAGTAACCAGCCACAATGCAAAACGCTGTGGGATATAAGTTGATTAAAATATCAGAAAGATGGAACAATAACTGAGAAACCTCTGACACCCCTAGGATTCTAGAAGCGTGACCAAGAAAGATGGCAAGTGCGTTAGATAGCGTCAGCGGTAACAGCAATAAGGCAATAGATGCGAGATCAGTAAGATAAGATTTAGATCCAAGTCGCCATTTATCTGTAAATACCGTTAGACGATGAAAGGGATCAAATACGCGTTCACGACGAGTGTGCATGGTGAGTTCTTATATTAAGTAATAATCATCGGCTGCGAAATAGGCAGCCGTAAATGCAACGGCCAGACTCAGTAACGTATTATTTGGTGGATAATTTTTAGTGTTTCTATTGGCTAAAACAATAGTTTGAATTGCCAGTCACAGCGCAAAGATGTCGCAAGTGCAATTTAACGATTATATACCCCTTGATCCAATGAGATTATTATCCTTAACGATAAAAGCCATACCAAGCATCTCGATATGGCTATCGTTAAAACTGATGTATATACCCTAATGACTTCAAGAAGTAGGCTTCGGTGACATGCCCTTGACGGGCGAGTTGATTTGGCTCACATACACTGTGAACGATTTTTGATTTAACACGAGTAGAACTTCAAGTCGTTGTCTCGTCTGTAAAACAAGTCATTCAATCCCGTGTAGCTCTTTCCAGTTTCCTGGATGAACCACGTAGCCGAATAGAGCATGCCCACCATAAACTAGCTCGGTTCCTTCCGGGATCCACAGCATTTGACCTGGGTGCACAAAATGTGTCTCACCATTTGCGGTCAGCTCGAAACAGCCTTCAATCACAAAAATAACCTCATCATAAAGCACCGTCCAAGCCACTTGAGCGCCTTCCCATTTAGCAAAGCCTACGCCAATGTTTGGTGAGATTTCTGGGCTTAACGCTCGGGCTACGTACGCCATTCCCGGCGTATCACCACGAACATTAAAATCTAGGTTTTTACTATCAACGAGTTTGACTTGCTTCATAACTCACTCCGGCTTTGCCATTTTGCTAATTGGATACGCGTTTTTACTCCCATGCCTAAAAAAGGCTCTGGCGGATTCAAACAAGGCATTCCTGTCACTTGCTGTATGTCATCCAATGATTTAGATGTCGCACCAACGACATAGTCAGCTAACAGCGTTCCAGAAATGGTTCCCCACGCAGCGCCAACACCATTGTCACAAGCGCTGGCATAAACACCTTCATCTAATTGACCAAAAAAGTTAGTAAAGTTACGAGAGATGGCATATACCCCACCCCATGTGTGAGTAAATGGTACGTCGGCCAGCTCGGGGTAACGCGCCAAAAAGACTTGACGATGATCGTCTCGGATTTGCTCTCTGACTTTATCGTTCATGCTTGAGCCATATTTCGGCACGTGTTTGTAAGTATTTCGGATCAAAATACGTCGATCGGCGGTCATACGTAACGTCGTTCCCGCATGATCTGCTGGAGTTAAACCCCAATTCAGCTCACCTCCGTATCGTTGCATTTCTGCGTCGGTCAATGGACGCGTCCAGCTTGCAAACGTCATCACTGGCAGTAATCTGTTTTTAAGGTAACCAAACTCACGAGTAAAAATGCTGGTGCCAAGTAACAGTTCAGTGGTTTCAACAGAACCACTATCTCCATGTAATACCCAGTAACCGTTTTCTTTACTGAGTTTGCGGATTGGCGAGTTTTCTAACACCTCGACATTCTCTGGAAGGCTTTCCCCTAGCCCACGCACCAGAGCAGCAGGTTGCATTAAATAACCACCTGGCGTGTAAATTGCGCGGCTGTAGTAATTTGTCCCTAAGACTTTCGCCAGCTCACTGCCATTAACATGGAAGTATGGTTCGCCAAGGTCTTTCATTAGGTGCTCAAAGTGATCGAGATACGCTTCACCGCGCGCCCCTACGGCTCCTTGATATTTGCCCTTTGCTGACCACTGACAAGAAATACTGTGCTTCGACACTAAAGTGTCTAGCTGAGCAATCGCAGAACGGTTGAGCGATAATAACTTTTGTTTGTGCTCAGGATCGGGATGCTCAAGTGAAAACTTATGAGGCAAATCGATCACAAAGCCCGAATTTCTCCCTGACGCCCCTTGGCCGATACGTTGCGCATCAATCAGTATAATTCGTGCGTTAGGCTGAAGCTCAGCTAAACGTCTTGCCATAGCTAGTCCAGCGAAACCGGCACCTAGCACGGCATAGTCAGCAGTTTGTTTACCTTTTAACGCTGGTTTTTCTGCAATACTTGGCAACGCATGGTACCAACCACATGTTGCATCATCATTGGGTAAATGAATCATCTTCTTTCTCCGTTACGCTGCTGACAGTTTCAATGACAATTGATCTAGCCAAGGACCTCGTAATGACTGTACTTTTCTTCCTAGCAACGCAAAGCCAAGCATCGTTCCCTCAGGAGAATAAAACGCAGCGGTCAATTCATCTGCCTGACTCTCGATGTACCATTGTCCCAGTTCGTTCGGGGCAACCGGGAAAATAGTGAGTGGAAGAATCGGCGTTTTTACAATCACAGGGGTTGGCGTTAACGAGATTGACGCGACATCGCCTAGCAAGCTTTTCGCTACGGAAGGAATCATTTGATTAATCGGCGCAATATACGGCTGCCAACCTTGCTCGGTTTCAACACAGTCGCCTAGCGAGTAAATACTCTCATCACTCGTCTGGCCGAATTGATTCACTTTAATGCCGCGGCCCACTTCGAGCCCTGCTTGCTCAGCCAGCGATACATTTGGCTTGAGCCCAACCGCGCTTAGCACTAGGTCTGCTTCAATCTGCTTGCCACTGTTTAGATGCAAAACCGCGCTTGATTCGGACCTTGGCTCGATTCTGGCGATACTGTCTTGTAGAGCCCATTGCACGCCTCGATCTGCAAGTGCGCTTTGTAATGATTCACCCAACTGTTGCGGGATCAAACGCTCCATTGGCCATTGACCTAACCCGATAACTGTCACTTCATAGCCGCCTTCGATCAGGTCATTCGCGAACTCACAGCCAATTAAGCCATCGCCGAGGATTGCGATGCGCTTTTTGTCTTGCAGCTCCGCTCTGAAACGGCGGTAATCAACTAAGTCGTTCACACTCATAACACAAGAGCGATCGCCCTCAATTGGGATTTCAATCGGTGATGCACCTGTTGCCAGTACCAAACGGCTGTAGGCGTATTTACCGATAGAGGTGTGTAGCGTTGAATTGGCACGCTCGATCTTTTCAACGCGGGTATGCGGGTAAACGCGGACATTGAGACGGCTTTCCCACTCCAACGCGCTCTCACTTTGTAGCGCGTCGCCATCTTTCTTCATGGCCAGTGCATTAGACAAGGCAGGCTTGCTGTACAGTGCGCCATCATCAGCGGTAAAGACAGTGATCGGAACCGTTTCAGATTGCGCTCTAAGTGCCGCTGCCAACTGGTAACCACTGTGGCCACTACCGATGATAACGATAGGGTCAGCTGAAAATATAGGTTGAGTGACTTCAGATGGAAGTGGCTGAGCCGAATTTGGCTGAACAGACGATCCTACCGATACCGAAGACACTGCCGCGACCTCTTCTACTGGCTCATCGTAGGTGATTTCGATCATTTCAAAATCGGCCTTACCCACTAAACAGTCGGGGCATAACCAATCATCCGGCACATCTTCCCATGCTGTTCCTGGTGCAATGCCATCGGATGGCCAACCTTGTGCTTCATCATAGATTAAGCCGCAAATAATACAGAGCCACTTTCTCATCACTTTTACTCCAACTACCTTGTTCAGAATTTCCGTGTTTACAAACCACTGTCAGATTTGTAGCGATTCCATCAACCTCGCCCTAGCTTGTGGTCTGAAATCCAAGCCGGTGCGAGGTGATGAAAATCAAGTTACACGGTAGCTATACGTTGCTGTCTTGCTGCAAACGAATGGCAATATTGCGTGTCTGGACATAGCTATAAATCGCTTCTTGTCCTTTTTCTCGCCCAAAACCGGACAAGCCCACGCCACCGAATGGTGTTTCGATACCACCAGCAAACCATTCATTGATGAACACTTGTCCACCACGCAGTTGCTGTGCCACACGCAATGTTTGGTTTAGGCTTTCACCAAAGACACCAGCAACCAGGCCAAAATCAGTGCCATTCGCGATATCGATCGCTTCGTGTTCAGTTTCAAACGGTGTAATCACCAGTACAGGGCCAAACACTTCTTCTTGAGCAATACGCATATCTGGTGAGGCTTCAATCACCGTTGGTGCCACAAAGTAACCCGATAAATCAGGTGCGTAGCCACCCGTTAGGATATTCGCGCCGTCGGCTTTTGCTTGTTCTATCATTTCAAGCACGCGTGCTTGTTGATCAGCAGATACCAACGGTGTGATGTCCGGCTGGCTTTCGCCTTGACCAATAGTTAGGCTTTTTGCCATTTCCACTACCGCCGCTTTTACTTCTTCATAACGCTCTTTTTGAATCAGCAAACGAGACATTGCCGAGCACACTTGACCAGCGTTAAAGAAAATACCGACCTGAACGCTTTTCAAAAGTGTTTCAAGGTTCGCATCTTTCAGTGCGATAGCAGCCGATTTACCACCCAGCTCCATCACCGATGGAGTAGCGCGTTGCGCTGAATCTTGCAGAATGCGTTGGCCGGTCGGTACAGAACCCGTAAAGACAATTTGATCGACCTCTTGATGCTGCACCAAATGACTGCCAACGACGGAGCCTTTGCCACATAGCAAGTTAATCGTGCCTTTTGGGAAGCCCGCTTTTTCAATCGCTTTAATCAACAACGTCATGGCAAGTGGAGAAATCTCTGGCGATTTGATCACCACTGCGTTACCGGCGGCTAATGCAGGTGCCAATGAGCGTGCACAAATAGAGACAGGGAAGTTCCACGGCACAATCTGCACTGACACGCCAAACGGCACATATTGAGTGAAGTCGACATAGTCTTTACCCAACGGAATTGACGTGCCTTCCAGCTTGTCGGCCATGCCAGCGTAGTATTCGAAGTAACGTGCCGACTCTAAAAACTCATCTTTGGCATCTTGCAAAGATTTCCCATTTTCACGACAGGCAACTAACCCACCTTCATCAACCATTTCACGAATAGCTGCGGCGGCTTTTAACATCCACTCGGTTCTGACGGCGGGACGAACGTCCGAAAGAAGGCCTTGATTGACCACTCGGCGTGCCGCTGCCATTGCGCGATCGGCATCGGTGATAGTGGCTTCTGCAATCGTCGCATACGCTTCGGCTGTGCCAGGATTCATGACGGTCAGCGCTTGCTCTGAATCGCACCACTCACCATCAATATAATTAAGGTAATGCATCATCTTACTGCTCCAGTGCCGCTTTCACTTGCTTTGCCAACCAGGTTTGGAAGAAATGCGTCGGAACATCCATTTCTGGTGAGAACACGCCACCACTAAAGCCAGGTGAGTAACGACCTTCCTGCATACCTTCGACCGCTCCAATATCTTCGCCGAACACGACTCGCCACGACTCAACGGTAGCGGTACGACACGCAGCAAACTCATCTTTCGTTGCTTCATCACCCACATAGAAAACACGTAGGTGCTCAACACTCTTATTCGCAGTGATTGGTTCAATCATCATTGCAAAGGCATGATCGGCTTGAATACCAAGCAACACGTTTGGAAAGAGTGCAACGTATTCTGCATGACGCAGTTTATCTTCTGGCCAGCTTGGAAATTTAGGTAAGTGTGTTCCTGCTGTATCAGAAAGGTTGTACGCGAGACTACCTTGACCAGCAAAGCGCTCTGCAAACATGATGTTGTAGTGATCCTCTAGGCGAGAATAACTGTTCAAACTCGGATGCACCCAAGGTAAGTGGTAAGCCTCGCAGTAGTTTTCTACGGCAAGCTTCCAGTTACTTTTCACTTCGATCTCTAAGTTGCCACCCATGTTCACGCGGCGAAGAAGCCCTAACCCATCTTCACCTAAGAATTGCTGCCAACGTTGCTCTAGCGGCGCGATATGATCTTCAAAGCTTTCAGCATTGCCCGATAAGTTGACAAATACCATGTCCATCCAAACGGCTGAACGGAGTGGCTTAAGGCCGTGTTTTTCACACTTAAATCGATCATCTTTGTGTTTTGCGATACCACCGATGTGTGGTGTGCCTTTTAGATTACCGTCAAGATCGTACGTCCATGAATGGTAAGGACAGCGAATCATGCCTTGAACTTCGCCTGCCTCATGCACCAGCTTCATACCTCGGTGGCTACACACGTTGTGGAAGACTTGGACTTCACCTTGACGATTTCTCATCATGAGTAGTGGAAGATTCATGAAATCAAGTGGCATCACATAACCATTTTTAAGCAGGTCTGATGCAAAACCAATGCATACCCAAGTGTTACCAAACACCTGATCACGCTCAAAGGTAAAATACTCTTCGCTGGTGTAGGCCTGATTCGGCATCCCTGTTGCTTCACTGATTGGGTTCAGTACATTATCAACAAGTTCAACAGGAATAATGGTTTGGTTGACATTGCTCATATTCTTATCTCCGAGAGTCGAGTTGCATCCAGTGCGTACAACATCGTGTTGTGTTAGTGGAGATGATTTTGATTAACAACCCAGCAACAAACAAACGACTTTTTCGCCGGGTTTGGATGAGTTTTTGTCATTCGTGCATTGATCTCAAACAACAAAATAACCTTTTAATTAACAAGCTTCTTCTTGTCATGATTAATACTCATTAACCGATGAGTATTAATCAGTTGAAACACAAAAGCCCTCTCTCTACTCTCTTTCAAAAATTAACAATAACGCAACAAACAATAACGCTAAAACAAAAGCACTGTGAGGGATGCCTATGAGAGCAACATCTGGGATATTGAAAGGGCTCAATCCGACTGTGACTATCGCATCAAAGATCGTCGTTATCGGTTTTGTACTTTTCTGCGCCATTCTCGCCAACCAAGCGGGCCAATACTTCGAAACGATTTCCGGCATTTTGCTGCAGAATATGAAGTGGTTTTACATCGGACTTGTTTCACTCGTTGTCGGTTTTCTTCTTTATCTTATGGTTAGTCGATATGGACATATTCGTTTGAGTAAAGATGATGAAAAACCAGAGTTTAGTTATTTGTCTTGGGTATCCATGCTTTTTTCCGGAGGCATGGGGATAGGCTTAATTTTCTGGTCGGTCGCCGAACCGATGTGGCATTACGCTGACAACCCATTTACTCAAGGCCTGACCAATGAAGCCGCAACAACATCAATGAAACTGACATTCTTTCACTGGGGTCTACATCCTTGGTCTGTCTTTATTATTGTTGCACTCGCATTAGCCTACTTTTCCTACCGTAAAGATCTACCTTTTACCCTACGCTCTATCTTGTACCCTTTGATTGGCGATCGTATTTATGGGCCTATCGGGCACACGGTTGATATCCTAACAGTCGCGGTGACTGCTTTCGGTATCTCTCAAACCTTGGGGATGGGAGTTATCCAAATAAACTCTGGTTTGAATCAAGCCTTTGGTCTAGACATTAGTTTGGGGATTCAACTCTTTATTATCGTTTCCCTTTGTACTTGTGCGGTTGCATCGGTGCTATCTGGTGTAGGGAAAGGTATTCGCCGTTTATCAGAATGGAACATGCTGCTTTCACTCGCACTCGTGCTGGTCGTACTTTACATTGGCCCAACTCGCTATATCTTAAATACGCTACTTGAAAGCACGGGGCTTTATGCGCAAAACATTGTCGGTATGAGCTTATGGAGTGATGCACAGAATGACTCTGGCTGGCAAAACTGGTGGACGGCTTATTACTGGCCTTGGTGGATGACTTGGGCACCTTTCGTTGGCATGTTTGTAGCTCGTATCTCTAAAGGACGCACAATACGTGAACTTATCGGTGGTGCATTAATTGTACCTACGCTAATCACTTTTTTATGGATTTCAGTATTTGGTGGTGCAGCGTTGAAGGTAGAGCAAGACGCTCGTGTTGCTCATCAAGAGCAAGTCACTGCGGCACAAGAAGCAAAACAAACACCACCTGCAGATTTTTCTGGCGGCCCGATTCTTGAAGCGACTAAAGCCGATACGACACGCGCTTTGTTTACGCTATTCGACAATCTAGATACAGGTATGTTTGGTAAACTACTTAGCGTGCTTGCGTGTCTATTACTCGGTACTTATTTCATTACCTCCGCTGACTCGGGTACCTTGGTTCTATGTACCCTCGATGCCGCTGGACACAGTGAGCCTCCTACGTCTATACGCGTATTGTGGGGAATCATGATCGCTGCCATTGCGGGAGTGCTTCTATACGCAGGAGGTTTAAAAGCAATGCAAACGGCCTCCATTATTGCCGGTTTCCCTATCGCCATTTTTATCGC
This sequence comes from Vibrio sp. V43_P6S15P86, assembly GCF_009904725.1. NCBI lineage: Bacteria > Pseudomonadati > Pseudomonadota > Gammaproteobacteria > Vibrionales > Vibrionaceae > Vibrio > Vibrio sp. V43_P6S15P86. Next base: position 1,364 of record NZ_WXWT01000209.1, on the reverse strand, counting down.
GGTGATGAGCTTAACGCTGTTCCATAGTATTCGACGCGAACCTAAGCCATGGGCAATGCTTCCAGAGCACGTTCACCCAGAGCAAGAGAAACTTGATGGTCCTGTTGAACCGCTTGTTGAAAGCAAAACTGTGGCTTCCCAGCCTATTACTTCAACATCCTCGCTGAAAGATGATTCGACACTCAATCAAGGACCAGCACTCACTTAGTGCGTCATTTCATCCAATCAATTCAAACAAAGCGGGAACTGATATTCCCGCTTTTTTAACATGACCAAACTCTGTTCTTTTCTCTGCTTATTGATTTAGGCTAGGCCTCGGTCACCCACTTCATCTGGCAACCGATGCAAAAGCCATTCTCTAAAACGTTTGACGCTTGCTGGGATTAAACCTCTATTTTTAGGTTCAAGCATAGAAAAATTAGAGGGAGTTGAAAGAACGTGTTCGACTGGCCTAACCAAAGCGCCGCTTTGTAAATAGTCGTCCACTAATGAGCCCCAGGCTAACGCGATGCCCTGACCATTAATTGCCGCTTGTAACAGCATTGGATAGTTATTGATGTTCATGCGATTACGAGGCGAAATATTTGGCAACCCCACACTCGCAAACCACTGCTCCCAATTCACCCAATCTCTTTGAGACTCTTCCAGATAGAGTAACGTTTTATTGAAGATTTCTTCTGGCTCACTAGGCTGGCCTATTTTCTCTAAATAAAGCGGGCTACACACAGGGAATACTTCTTCTGAAAATAGCGTTGTCACATCCATTTCCGCAGGTGGAGTGCGACAATAAAACAAGGCGATATCGCAATCTAATCGGCGTAAGTCCAACACATTATCTGAGGCCAAAATCCTTATATCGATGTCATCATGTTCATTTTGAAATTGAGCGACCTTAGGCAACAACCACAAAGCGGCCATTGCGTTTGTCGTCGCAACCGTGATCTTTTGTTCGCCCTGCCACTTCTTCACTTCACCCGTGATTTGAGCAATATCGAGCAAAGATTGGCTGACGGCTTGATAATATTGAAGACCTGTAGGCGTTAAGTTAATGCTTCGATTGGCTCTCGTGAACATAGCCTTGCCTAAGTATTCTTCTAATTGTCTAATTTGGCGACTGATAGCACCTTGGGTCACGTTTAGCTCGTCAGCGGCTAACGTAAAACTCAAGTGCCGCGCCGACGCTTCAAACGCAACGAGGCTATTTAAAGGTGGGAGGGGTTTGATTTTCATGTATCTTCCAGTAAGGCAGTATTGTAATTATTTTTATTCCCGGCAATCTTATGTTGCACGTGGATAATGCCATTCTGGACAACACCTCAAAAACGACAATTTATAAATGATAAAAAATAGAGATGAATCATAAA
>NZ_WXWT01000086.1:0-2542 GCF_009904725.1 Vibrio sp. V43_P6S15P86 | reverse complement strand
TCGCCAACGGACTTACAACAAGTATTCACTTTGGTGAGATATTGAGCGCAAATATTGTGTAGTCAAAGGTGGATTGTTTTGTCGGTTTTTTCTGACTTATTTTAAATTTTTATCTTTATATCAGTAATTTATATTTCATTTCGCTATTAGTCGAAATTTGACATTTAGCCGACACAAATTAATCTGACTGCCCAGTCCGAGTAAGGCTTTATGCTCAGTACGATAAGTCGTATTACAGCGTTGTCCGTTGCCACATTTTTGCCAGTGGTTTCTTTTTTAACTCATTGATAGTGAGAGTTATTGAGAACTGATAAGCGGACGGAGTTTTACATTGAGGCTGAGTAATGCTGGTCGATTTTGATCAGCGAGTGGCAGGATTAATTTAACCAATCGAGCAGGAGATCGAAAATATAGACTACTGGATAGAGATAAATGAATACACAGCTTAATGTGATGGTGATTGATGGTCATCCTCTACAAACCAAGATACTTACCCAAATATTGGGTCATAGTGGCGCGTCAGTCAGTACATTCAATTGTGTGGACACTGCTATTCAATGTGCACAAAAGCAATATTTTGATGTGATCTTTTGCGATCTCCAGATGCCGGGAAAAGGCGGTATCGACATCTTGGAAGTATTCGACCAAATTCAGTATCACGGGCAAGTCGTGCTAGTCAGTTTGTTGGAGCAGAGCATCATCTCGGCAGTACGAGAAATGTGCGAAGGGTTTAGTTTTGAGATATTAGGAGAACTGCCTAAGCCGTACGACGAAATGCAAGTGGTTAAACTCCTCAACCAAATAAAAGATGAAAGAACGCGAAAAACAGCGTTTGCTCAACCTATCGTACTGCAAGACCAAGAGTTTTTATTTGCTTTGGGTGAAGGGCGAGTGAAGAATTATTACCAACCTTTGGTAGACGCACACAGTGGTGAGCTTTTAGGTTATGAAGCGTTAGCGCGTTGGGTGCATCCTATTTATGGCGTGTTGTTACCAAACCACTTTCTTCCGATCGTAAAACGATGCCATTTGTCTTCTGAACTTTTTCAATCAGTGCTGATTAATACAATCTATGACATCAACAATAGGGGATTAACCAAAAAGGCCTCGATTAATGTCGACCACGAAAACTTGAACGACCCTGACTTCTCGCATCGTTTTATTCAACAATGTTCGGAGAGTGGTGTCGACCCGTCACAAATCACCATTGAGATTACAGAGCGGGAAGCTTTCCAAGCTAGCACGTCTATCTACAAAAACCTCATCAAGCTCAGAATGAAAGGTGTCACGGTATCAATTGATGATTTTGGTACGGGCTCATCTACATTTGAAAAGTTGGCAAAGTTACCTTTTAACGAGATCAAACTTGACCGCGCTTTTGTCTACGGAGCGAGTGAAGACCTGAAAAAGAAAAGCATTGTCATCGCCATTTGTGCTTTAGCGAAAAACCTAAATATTTGTATTGTCGCCGAAGGTGTCGAAGACGAAGTAACCTATAAAACCATGCGCGAATGTGGAATAGACATCTGCCAAGGCTTTTACATTGATAAGCCCATGCCGTTAGAGGTAATCACTATTTTGAAGTAAAGATATGAAAAAATTGAACTGTTTGATCTTTGATGATCAAATGCTTATCTGTATGGCTATCAGTGATAAAACCGTGAGTATCAAGAAACGTCGATTTCTAGACAAGTTTAATGTAAATAATGTTATTGAACTTGCAAAAGTAGTGGGAACATAAAGTGTTATGAATGTAAGAAGTTTTGTTTCTTCTTTTGCGGTTGCGATGTTGTTATTTATTGTATCGGTGGCCATGATTGGTGCTGTTCTCATCTCTTATGAGGAGAAGCAATTTAATACGTACGCTAACAATTTAGCAAAAACAAAGCAGAAGGTCATTCTGCTAGGCTTGTTGACCGAAGCTCAATTGGCGCAGTATGAAAACTTCAGCGTCGAACAAATAGAAGCACTGACTGACTTCAGTTTTCAAGATGCAATTTATGCTTTAAGGCCGTATAAAAAACTAGATTATGTGGAAACTGTTGCTCGTAAAGCCCTACACCAAGCAGAAGCTCATTTGTCCAATGTCTACGATAGAGAAGACGCCATATTGTACTTTCGTTCTTACACTAGTGACAAACTCATCTTAGAACGACCAATCCCAGCTCTAGAGGGATCTAAAGAGACGTTTGATATAGAATGGTGCAGAGTGAATTACGCTTGTATTCTTGCCGCGTGGAAAGAGCAGCTCTCCGACCGAGTTCTTATCTCTAAGCCCTTCAAAACCACGTATTCTGATGAGATGGCATTAAGTATCATGAGTCCCGTCTACTATAGAGGGAAGCTTGTCGGCGAATTTTCGGAACAACTGTATTTATCATCGCTTTATAATGAAGGCAAAGCCGTTGACGTAGAGGTTAGTAACGGAAATTAGCAGATAATTATTTACTTTCCGAGCTACCCCTTAGCTCATTTTGCTTACACTCAATCCTATGTTGCCGACAATAATAATCTTGTTATTTACCAATATCCCCTTAGTAAA
>NZ_WXWT01000271.1:0-2546 GCF_009904725.1 Vibrio sp. V43_P6S15P86 | reverse complement strand
CCTATCAAGCTCCCTCTCATTAAGAGGTTGTACAAAGCGCATTACCCTTCGGGTCGAGCCAAAAAGGATGAACTGATCATTACAGCGAGCCATAAAGGTGAAATTGTTGCGTTACTACGCTTAAAAACCGTAGATAGATCTCGGTTGCTGACGGGAATGCTGGTCATTCCGACACTTAGGGGAACTGGCATTGGAAAAAAACTACTAACTCATTGTAAAAACAATGTTTTCACTGATGGCGATTATTGCTTCGCGTTTACACATCTCGAATCCTATTATTCCAAGCATGGATTCAAAACCATTGATTGCTCTGAGCTACCACACCCGCTAAAAATGGCATTTCAACGCTATGTAGATAGCGGTAAAGATCTCATTCCAATGCAATTCATCTCTTCAACGACATCAAAACGCGCGCTTTTGTAGCCAGGTAAATCATATCTTTGATAAAATGGCAGGTTCGCAATATTGCACTAAACTAAGGTACTCATACCGATATGATAGTAAGTAGGAATCCATTCGAACAGTTGCCAAGTCTCGCTGTCAATCCGGAAGACTTTGATGTTCTGTATTCAGCAGAATCATTCAGGACTCGTCTTTTGGATGCAATCAGTAAAGCAACGTCGCGAATTTACCTAGTCGCTCTATATCTGGAAGATGATGAAGCTGGACGTGAAATCCTCACTGCGCTTTATGAAGCGAAACAGCGTAATCCTGGGTTGGACATCAATATCTGTGTCGACTGGCATCGAGCGCAGCGTGGCCTTATTGGTGCGGAAACATCTGAGGGTAATTCTGCGCTTTACAAAGCGTATGCCAATAAGTACCAACACCCGATCCCTGTCTACGGCATACCTGTGCGTGGCAGAGAGGTTTTTGGGGTACTGCATTTAAAAGGCTTCATTGTCGATGATACTGTCATCTACAGCGGGGCAAGCTTAAATAACGTTTATCTGCACTATCACGAACGCTATCGCTTTGATCGTTACCATGTGATTCGACATGAGTCTTTAGCTAATTCAATGGTGCAATTCATTCAGGAAGAGATGATTGCTCACCCAGCTGTCAATGATCTTGCTGGAAAAGATAAGCCAGAAACCAAAGAAATTAAGTCGGCGATTCGTCAACTGAGAGCTTCACTTGCTCAAGCTAATTATCAGTTTGAAGACCAACCTGCAACAGAGGAAAGTGTAAAAATCACCCCGCTAGTTGGTATAGGCAAACGCCGCAATCTGCTCAATCAACAGATTGTAAAGTTACTAGCGGCCGCCCAAAACGAAATCTTTATCTGTACGCCTTACTTTAACTTCCCTAAAGCGCTGCATCGTGAAGTGAAGCGAGCCATGAAACGCGGTGTGAAAGTAACTATTGTTGTGGGCGACAAGACAGCAAACGATTTTTATATTGCCCCTGAGGAAGACTTTAAAACCATTGGCGGACTTCCATATCTGTATGAAGTAAACCTACGCCGCTTTGCGAAAGCAAATGAAGCGAATATCGCTGCGCGTAAACTGTCAATTCACCTCTGGAAGCATGACAATAATAGCTTCCATCTCAAAGGCATTTGGGTTGATAAACGCTATATGCTACTGACGGGGAATAACTTAAATCCTCGGGCTTGGTCACTTGATCTAGAAAATGGACTTCTCATCCAAGACAATTATGCGAAACTCACTGATAAGTTCGAAGATGAGGTTTCGCGTATCCTTGAGCATACCCACCTTATCTGTACTTATAAACAGTTAGAAAAAGTGGAAGATTATCCGATAGGGGTGCAGCGGTTAGTAAGAAAAATAACCCGCCTAAAAGCAGATGGGGTTTTAAAACGCATCCTGTAAGCATAATTAACTTCAAAGCTCAGCATTTTCCTGCTGGGCTTTTTTATTATTCCTAGGTCCAACAGCTTAATACTCTATTAGACCTCTATATTAGTAGACTTCAGTAAATAAGCTTGCGAGACGCAACTTAACCCCAAACGCAACAACCTAGAATCTAGAAAGGCAATACATGCGTTAGTGGCTAGGTACTTAATAACTCAGTCTTCCGATCTTACTCTTTCTTACACTACGCTAGTGAATAAGCTTTCTAACACGTAATAAAGGGGAGCTTTAATGAGTCAGCATAGGGGATAAAAACTAGCGCTCGAGACTGGGATCCTGTTCAGCAGGAACTGCGCAACACCTCACTCATGACAGGGCTTAGAAAGCATAGCGAAGAGGGAAGTCTGCCTCTCGATGCAAGGTTTCAATATGGAAATGAGGTTAAGGTAAGTCGGGTAACCAAAACGAAAAAAGCCCCAGTCTTTCGACTGGGGCTTAATATAAGTGGCGGAGTGGACGGGACTCGAACCCGCGACCCCCGGCGTGACAGGCCGGTATTCTAACCAACTGAACTACCACTCCGCAGTGGTATCACTCGCTTGTAATCAGCAAGTATCCAAAATTTAAAGCCTGGCGATGTCCTACTCTCACATGGGGAAGCCCCACACTACCATCGGCGCTATTTCGTTTCACTTCTGAGTTCGGCATGGAAATCAGGTGGGTCCAAAA
>NZ_WXWT01000028.1:0-2571 GCF_009904725.1 Vibrio sp. V43_P6S15P86 | reverse complement strand
GGGAAAGGGCGAGAGAGAAGTCGTGTCATCGGAGATACATTATTTAATATTTATTGCTACCTTTAGGAAACTATAAGTTAAAAACTTTGTCTTACTAAGGTCAACCACCCTAAATATAAAAATATTCATGTAATTTAATTACTTTATGTGACGGCTTAGAGTCAAAAATATGAAATGGCTATCACTTTGTAGCGGCTCAAAACCGAATAAACTTACTAATTCCTCCCTAGATTGGTGATCTGACTCGAAAAAACACCATTCGGTAAATTTTCTACTCCCTTCTCATCCCCCCTAAATTAGTTTGGGGCGGAGGAAGTCATCCTTGTACGCCTCGGGTAATCTCATAACTGTTGAAACAAACGGGGATTCGTTCCCATCTTACCTCTCTTTCTTTAGGTGTGTTTTTACTGCCTATATTCACCTAAAAGAGTGAGCAGGGAAGACAGAATTATAAATACCCTTAATGGAGTTAAGAATGAAAAAAGTAAGTGCAATTGCTGCTGCTGTGGCTGCAACTTTAGCTGCTGGTTCTGCGTTCGCAGTGGATTTCCACGGTTACATGCGTGCTGGCGTTGGCGTGAACGCTGACGGTGGTCAACAATTAACATTCGAAAAGAACAAGATCGGTCGTCTAGGTAATGAAAGCGATATCTACGGCGAGATTCAACTAGGTAAAGAAGTTTACAACAACAACGGCAAAACGTTCTACGTAGACTCTATGGTTGCAATGACTTCTAATGGTTCAAACGACTGGGAAAGCACTTCTGCTAACTGTGGTTTGGATAACGGCGAAGTGAAATGTGTTGACGATGCACAATTCGCACTACGTCAATTCAACGTTCAAGCTAAAGGCCTACTAAACTTTGCTCCAGAAGCAACACTTTGGGCTGGTAAGCGCTACTACCAACGTCACGACATTCATATCTCTGACTTCTACTACTGGAACATCTCTGGCGCGGGCGCTGGTGTTGAAGGTATCGAAGCTGGTCCAGGTAAAGTTTCTTTCGCTTGGGTTCGTAATGACCGTGGCGATATCGCAGATCCAGGTAACGATGGCGGCGATACAAACGTTAACACTCTAGACGTACGTTATGCAGGTCTTCCTCTATGGGACAACGGTTCTCTAGAAATGGGCTTGAACTACGCAATCCTTAACGAAACTGACGCTGCGCCAAACGGCACTAAAGATGCGAAAAACGGCGTAATGTTCACAGCAGAATTGACTCAAGGTCTAGACGCTGGTTTCAACAAAACAGTGCTTCAGTACGGTACTGAAGGCTACTCAAAAACAATGGCATTCTACGGCGACGGTAGCTGGTACGGTGCAGAAGCTGATAACGGTGCATCTGGTTACCGCCTAATCAACTGGGGTGTAATCGGCATGGGTGACAGCTGGGAAATGGGTCACCAGTTAGTTTACGGTGTTGGTGAAGACATGTGGGCTGGCCAAGACAAGTGGGAAACAATGTCTGTTGTAGTTCGTCCAATGTACAAATGGGATGACAACCACAAAACTATCTTCGAAGCTGGTTACGCTATCGATGATAACGACGGCGACGAAAACAAATACGGTAAGCTAACTGTTGCTCAAGCATGGTCTGCTGGTTCTAGCTTCTGGGCTCGTCCTGAAATCCGTGTTTACGCTTCTTACCTAACGGCTGACAAAGAAGACAACTCTAACACATTTGACAACGGTCGTTCAGACGATACGTTCCAATTCGGTGTACAAGCTGAAGCTTGGTGGTAATCATCTAACCACTAAGTCCTAAATTGTCCTAGAATGATACAGCCAGAACTTATCTGGCTGTATTTATTTAAAAAACAATAAAGAGTCGAGGTAGACAGTAATGAAAAAATGGCTTGCTCCCGTACTGCTGGGCATGTTGGCTACTGGTTGTGCGTCCGTAGAACAAGTAGAGATGAGTCCAAAAGGTCAGCAACAAGTGATCACTCAATCGGGTGATATTCAATGGGTAACGGTTGATGTACCTGTGGTTACTGAATTCGCTTTGACTGATAAAAGCCAAATGCTGTTGGATGGTAACAGTGCTGGCGCTATTGCAGCGTTTGCTCTTCCGGGCAACCGTGGCAGTCTCGATATCAAATTAGAGACATTCGTAAGTAAAGAACTTCAATTTTATGCTCCTAATGTCGCAGTGATGAACTCGGCAGGAGAAACCATTTACCAAGCAGATTTCTCAAAGTTTAAGTACGAACCAGCAAAACTGTTGGACAACGATAAATTCGTACTTGATCTCAATGTGATTCCAGACATGACAGGTAACGATCTGCATGTATTGGTGTACACGACTTCCGCTGATCTAAAAGGCAGTACGCAAGTTCTGCATCCTGCAAAAGCCTTCGCCATGGCGCGCCACACTCAGCCGCCAGATATTGCAGACCCTTTAGCGAATCACAGCCCACTGGGTCAGTTCCGTTTGTCGGTATCCGCAAATGATATCGTGAATACCAAGATTGTTGCGAAAAACGACAACATTCCTCAAGGTACAGATCTCACTAGCTACTACCACAGCTCAATTGAAGCGGCAGTCGCAGCGAACGATATTCCGA
>NZ_WXWT01000140.1:0-2588 GCF_009904725.1 Vibrio sp. V43_P6S15P86 | reverse complement strand
CTTTGCTCGAACACTGTTGCTTTTTACTTGTTGCCTACTGAGTTTGAATGTAAAAGCTGAATCACCTTTAATTGCTCATTATAAAGTTGCGACAGAAGCGGATGATGTCGTCACCCGTGTTCTTTTTAATGCTGCATCGAAAGAGCTCGGCTTTACCGTTCAATATGTGAACTATTCCAGCTTTGATGCCATTCTAAATTCCGTCGCGAATGGGGAAGCGGACTTTGCTGCGAATATCACTTACACAGAAGAGCGTGCTCAACGCTTTAGTTACTCCCGTCCAACTAATATCGAATATACCTACCTTTTTGGATTAAAAGACTCGACGTTGAGTGACATTTCACGAGTTGGCGTCCCTAAAGATACGGTTTACGCTGAATTACTTAAACAATACTACCCGGAGCTAAAACAGGTCTCTTATCAAGGTCATGAGCAAGCGGTAACGTTACTGAGATCAGGCGTTGTTGAAGGCGTAGTCGATGCCATCAATCAGCTTAAGCCGATGCTGCTGGAGGGCTTTGACGCTAAGATGTTAAATGATCAGATTTCGATAAAGCCAGTATCGATCATCAGTAAAAAAGATCATCATCTCGAAGAGTTGGATACGTTCGCTACGTTTATTCATGGGGAAGGAGTGCAAAAGCAACTTCGTGAAGAGATCTCCCAGTATCAATTTGAACTCAGGCGAGCGGCATTGCGAGAATCTATTCGCTTATTACCTCTCGATTTTAGTGAGCCTATACGGATCAAGCTCGAATCTATCTTTCCATATGTTGTTTACAACGAAGACGGCAGTATCGAAGGGATGACGGCAGATGTCGTCCTGAGAAGCTGTGAGATCTTGGCATTAAACTGCGTGATCATTAGTGAGCCAAATGAAAGTTGGGGCTCCATGTATCACGAGTTTATGCAGGGGAGCTTTGAAATTTTAGCGCCGTTAACGGTCAGTCGCGAGCGACATGAATTTAGTTACTTTCCCAAGCCCCATTACTCACCAGCATCCGTTATGGTCAAGCGTTTAGGTTACAAGCCGAACACTTACTCTCATGTGTCACAGTTGATCTCTGAGCGGATTGGTGTGGTTGAGGACGACTTTTTCGACCAAATGATGACACAACTTTTACCGCTAAAAGAGCTGAAACGTTATCGTACCCAACAAGAACTCATTCAGGGTTTATTGAATGAAGAGGTCGATTACATTCCGATGGATACCGCGATGCTCAACCACTTTTTACGTCTGAGCGAGTTGGTTCCGATAGAGCAGGACACGGCGATTGGTGAGTTTTACCAGTCACAACTTTCTGTTGGATTGGTGGCGAACGAGAAAGGTGCCATGCTTGCTCCTTTTTTCAGTCGAGCGATAGCGATGTTGGAAGTTGATAAGATCATTGCCCAGTACGACCTGCGCCCAGATTGGCGTACCGCGCTTGAATATGAGGTTCGGCTGGCGACGCAAACACAGGCTGTGTTTGTCTTTGTATTGTTGTTTGCGATTTGCGTTTCGCTTTATCTTTACCGTCAATCGAATACCGACAATTTAACGGGGTTAAGAAATCGCCGCGCGTTGCAAGTAAAACATCGAAAAGGCGTAAACAAAGATCTATCCATACTTTACTTGGATATTAACCACTTCAAACGAATCAATGATACGTACGGTCACCGTGCTGGTGATGAGGTGTTGCAATTATTGGCGCTAAAAATTCATTATGTATGGTCAGGGAAAAGTTACCGGATAGGGGGAGATGAGTTCATCTTGTTGGGCTACCCGACTCAAGCAGAATTAAATAGGGCAATGAAAGAGCTCAGCAGAATTGATGTAAAAGGCAAACTGTGTAGTGAGTTAGAGTCTGTGGGTATCTCTATCGGTGTCTCTGCAAAAAGAGAACAGCACATGAGCTTAGAGCAAGCCATGCATTTAGCTGATGAAGATATGTATTCAAGTAAGCAGTCAACACGCCGCTATTCTTCTTCTCATCGTTACGTGGCTCAATCATAGAGGAATGAATTGATCGAGTTTTGTCCAAACGGTAATGAAATGACGAAATTCAAGGTTTTTGCTCTTGCATTATGAGGGCTGATACTGAATAATCGCCCCATCGATTGAGGCAAGTCCTCTCGAAAAGAATTATGGGGCTCTGGTCCTCTCGCAACAATAGCTCGTGAACTCGGTCAGGTCCGGAAGGAAGCAGCCGCAGCGGGTGACTTGTGTGCCGGGATGTGGCTGGGGTCCCACCCTTTAAAAGTGTCGTTAAAACGATAACCTGTCCCAATAAAACCATAATCTGTCCTTTTAAAATCCATAAAGTGTCCTAAGCTTACTTTGGTTGTTTTTTTTACAACAGAAGGGACGCATATGTATATCCGTAATCTTCGCAAACCGTCACCTAACAAGAACATCTTTAAGTTCTCGAGTCTAAAAAACCGAGACGCTGTTATGTGTGAGGGTAGTTTGGAGAAAGACTGTTGCTATCATTTCGAATATGATCCAGATGTAGTTCGGTATGAATCTCAGCCAGAGGGTTTCTACTATGACTTCAATGGAAAGAGGCGCCCTTACACTCCCGACTTTCTAGTTATCTACCATGACG
>NZ_WXWT01000144.1:0-2591 GCF_009904725.1 Vibrio sp. V43_P6S15P86 | reverse complement strand
ATAACGAACTGATTCTGCGTCAGCTGCTGTTCGATCCATATCGTTAAGTGTCGCAGAACCGTCCCATATCAGCTGGGTTAGTGTCACGGTGGCTTCTTTTCTTGTCAGATCCGTTGAATCTCGCCCTGCTTCTGCTGGGTTAATACCTTCATAACCGATACCGGCGTCTAAATCTACGGATGGGAGGTAAGCACCGCCAGATGCTTCATTCACATACTGCTTGCTAACGAATTCATTGAACGCACTTTTGATGTCAGGATTGGTTTTTAATGTGTTTTCAACCGCTTGCTCTAGTGTTTGCCCAAAAGCATGACTAGCTGCGAACACACCAATGCAAAAGGCGTTGGCACGAGTCCACTTCACTGTGATTCTCCTAGATAATAATAAAATTTCTCGAGGTGAGAGGGCTTATAAGTGGGATACCTATAAGGGCGTCAATAATTTAGCGCACAATAACATTAATACACGATGAAGTAACCTGTTGATTCATTGTTCATTTGTTTCATTCTTGATAAATCAATTCATTTGGCGGGTCTAAATTTTGAATAAGGATCCCGATTTTAAAGTGAAATTGATGTTTAACAAGAGTTGAGCGTCTTTTATTAAAATAAGACAAATATGCACCTGGGTTCTTATTGATGTATGACACATAATTACTTAATTGAGCATCAAATTGCTGTTATTGCACTATATAATCAGGCAATATATAGCAAATTAGTATTGTTAGTCAAAAACTTGACAGTTATTTAGGGTTAAGATTTATATGGATCGTACAGCGTTAGTGTCACTCGGTAATCAAGTCGTCGTAATAGGTTTAGATGGGGAGCTGAGAGTCCTAACAGAAGGACAACAGCCCCTACCAGGTGAAGTGGTAGTGGCAACGACAGATGCTGCACCTCTAAATTTGAACATTCAACTAACTGAAGAGCAAGGCTCAAAAGATATTTCTGATCATGTGGCACGAATTATTGGTGCTATTGAGCAAGGTCAAGACCCTTCTATAGTTGATGAAGAACTCGCGCCGGCAGCGGGTGAAAACAGTGGTTCAAGCTTACAAAATAGTGCCACGATTGCACGGGATGGCACTGAAGTGCTGGCCTCAACAAATTTTGAAACTATTGGCTTGGAATCCCTCGGTTTATCTGAAACACAAGCGTTGACCTTAAATGACTTTTTCGCAACAAATATAGAAACCAGTGGAGATGGCTCAAATAAACCGCTTACTAATTCTCCAGTGACATTAAGCGCTATCGAAGAAGATAGCGATCCCATCACGATAACTACCGAAGAATTACTATCGAAGGTCGATATTGACGATGCTGATACTCTTATCGTTACAAACGTCACTATTGAGAGTGGGAATGGCACTTTAATTGATAACAACGATGGATCTTGGACTTATATCCCAGAAGCTGATGATGATACTGAAGTGTCATTATCCTATGACATCATTGATGACGATGGGGGTGTTATTAATGGCACTGCTAATTTAGATATTAAGCCTGTTAATGACGCGCCAATAGCGACTAACGATGCGATTCAAACTGACGAAGATTCCCAGGTTGTAATTGATGTGCTCGCTAACGACAGTGACATTGAAGGTGACGATTTAACCATTACTTTTGCTTCTGTATCAGAAGAGCAAGGTATCGTTGAGATTGTCGATGGTAAGCTTGTTTTCACTCCGGCTGAAAACTTCAATGGTAATGCAACTATTAGCTACACCATCTCAGATGGTGAGCTAGAGGATGAAGCTCAAGTCTCGGTAACAGTAAACTCAGTTAACGATGCGCCTATTGCCCTTAATGACACAACAATTACAGAGGAAGATACCTCAGTAACGATTGATGTACTGCCAAACGACACTGACATCGATGGCGATGCGTTAAGCATCGAATCGGCGTCTGTGCCGAGTGACCAAGGTCAAGTCGAGATTATTGACGGCAAGCTTGTATTTACGCCAACTGAGAACTTCAATGGCGACGCTGAGATCACTTACACCGTCACCGATGGTGCGCTGACTGACGAAGCGACGGTCAAAGTTACGGTGAATGCTGTGAACGATACGCCTGTGGTTGAGAGTAGCATTGCAGACCAAACCTTGGCGGAAGATTTCACGCCATACACGATCGATCTGAATACGGCCTTCAGCGATGTGGATAACGTTGATGGCGAGCTGAGCTTCAGCGTTTCTGGCAACAGCAACATTCAAGTGGCGATCGTCAATGGCATTGCGACCATTAGCCCAACCGCAGACTGGAACGGCTCAGAAATCCTAACCTTTACGGCTACCGATCCAAGCGGTGAAAGCGTCAGCCAAACGGTGAACTTCACGGTTACCCCTGTGGCGGACATCGTGGCAGGCAGTGCGGATGTAGTCGAAGACACACCAACCATCATTAACGTCTTAGGTAACGACACGTTCGAAGGCACTGATAAAGTGGTGTCTTTGGACGCCGATAATGGTCCTAAAAATGGCACCGTCATTGTGAATAACAACGGCACGGTGACCTACACACCAGATGACAACTACGTCGGCAAAGATACGTTCACTTATGTCGTGACATCAGGCGGAGTATCCGAATTCACTA
>NZ_WXWT01000454.1:0-2597 GCF_009904725.1 Vibrio sp. V43_P6S15P86 | reverse complement strand
ATGTTCTTATTCAGCTAATAAATTTGAGGTTAAGAAATGTTCAGAGAAAATGAAATAGATATCAATGAATTGTTGATGGCGTTGTCGGAACGTAATGTTAATTATTGTGATGGTACCGCATACATCATGCCTGAAAGTAGTAGTGAGGGTGTAGATCTAGTAAATGAATATGCACCAGATCTCCGAAAAGACTTTAGAGATATGGGCATAGAGTCAATAGTGGTCAGAGGTGAACAACATAACTATTTTGCACTGAGAAGCGCCGATATTATTCTACCGTTGATATTTGGCATCCCCTTTGCGGTATTCGCTAACTTTATAACAAAGTGGATTGATAGCTACTTGGAAAATGACAAGGTTGTAAGAGTGAAGTACGTAAAGCGGGAGGGTGATAAACACAAAGAAATCCTTATTGAAGGAACCGGTGATGAAGTCAAAGAAATATTGGATAGTTTGAAGGAGCACTAAAGATGTCAGTTGATGATGAACAACCTGCATTCAAAGCTCAACTTATGACTTTTGGTGAATCGAATCCATCCGATATTGCAAAAGAGAGCTATTTCTCTGCTAATGAACTCATTGAAAGAGTTGAATGTGGTCAATCGTTATACCCTGAGCTTGACTTGCGAGCAGCACTTCAGAAACTGCTCAAGGTATTCTGGTTTTTTAAATCTGGTCGCATTGAAATTGCAAAGCAAATGCATGATGTCGGAAAGTATTTAGCGGAAAATTATCAATGTGCATTTGGTTTTAAAGATGGCCATTATTTTACTGATTGCCCAAACATGCTTTTACATCAAGACTATGGATTCAGCTTAAGAGGCTTTGAAAAGTATAAATGTTCAATATGCGACGTTGACCCGATTGACTGTGATCACAGGACATTGAAACGATACAATAATATCCAATGTACTTCGTTCGAAGGGCGATGCAACATTTGTCGAGGTGATATTGAAGTATGTGACCATATATTAGGCGAGGTTTACGATAACGTTGAGGCTATCAAGATAGTCTCTGACTTAGAGATAATCACGTTTGATTTAGTGAAAGAACCTGAGTTTGTTTTTTCTAGGGTTCTCGAGATTCCATACTCAAGAAAGTTTATAACAGATGGGTTAATGAATGACCCTAGTGTAGATAGTTTCGTTTACGGTGAATCAATACTTGACTGCAACCACTGTTTAACTTGTAAAGGATATGACCCTACCAAAAATGCAAATATGTTTGAGAACACATATAACAAAGCGTTTAAGGCAGATTCGTAACGCTCGGCATTCTTAGTTCAAGTCGAGTTTTTGTGTTTACGGTGTAATGTTTTCAGTTAGGTGGTAGCGTTACTCACTACTTAACGCAGCGTTATGTTCTAGGAGGAAATTCATGATTAGGGAAATCACAAAAGCCGATTTTGAGTCGTTTTGGCCAACATTTTCTGCGGTAATCCAGGCACAAGAAACTTATGCCTTTGACCCAAGTATGACGCTAGAACAAGCATTTGCTTTATGGTGTGAATCTCCCCTGAAAGCTTTTGTTTTCGTAGAAAATGACGTTGTACTGGGCTCTTACTACATCAAGCCAAATGCAATGGGGCCAAGTAGCCATATATGTAATTGTGGATACATGGTTTCTAGCAAAGCTAGAGGTAAGGGCATTGCACGCCTTATGTGTAAACATTCTCAGGAAACTGCTCTAGAACTTGGCTTTGATGCCATGCAATTTAACTGCGTGGTCTCTACCAATGAAGTTGCGGTGAAGCTTTGGGAGAAGCTAGGGTTTCAAATCATAGGTACAATTCCCAAGGCATATAAGCATGCTCATCTAGGGTTGGTTGATAGCTACGTCATGTACAAATGGCTACGAACATAACAAACAATTTAAGAGGGATTCACAACGCTTGGCATTTTTGCTTCTACTTCAAATTTAGTGGTTACGGTACAATGCTTTAGGTTGGGTGGTAGCGTTGCTCACCCCTTAATTGGGCGTTATGTTTCTAAGAGTTCAAAGGGACTGAATAGTGAAAAAATATCTAGAACCTACGGCAACGGAGTCTTTAGTTCGGGCTATCGTGCCTTTGTCTGGAGTGTTTGTTACTTTCTATTTGGTAATGTTGGGAAGCGTGTTGTTAGCTTTACTTTCATTAGTTATAAGCATTCTTGTTTTGTGGAAGTCAAAGCGAAACTTATTGTTGAAAAATACTGGGTATCCATCGAGCGAGACAAACTATAAAAATTGTAAAAAAGCCGCCGCACTCCATGGTTGGGGAACTGTCAGTGATATTAAAATGGTTCGGTTAGAATTTGAGACTGCTGCATCTTTGAGCAGTAGGGGTGAGCTTATTACAATAATGTTCACGTCTACAGGCATCTATATAAACAGCCGTCCATCACCGACCAAGCGTCCATCTATAGTTACTCTAGGTAAAAATAAGTTAAATGAACAAAAGGTTGTAGATATGCTAGAGAGTAGTTCTTCTGCACCCGAAACATAACAAACAATTTAAGAGGGATTCCCAACGCTTGGCATTTTTGGTTCTACTTCAACATTAGTGTTTATGGCACAATGCTTTAAGTTGGGTGGTAGCGTTGCTCACCCCTTAATTG
>NZ_WXWT01000350.1:0-2602 GCF_009904725.1 Vibrio sp. V43_P6S15P86 | reverse complement strand
TAAATCATTACTCTAGACTGGAAGAGGTATTTTTATCAGGAAAATATCACAAGCATTTATTATTTAATTTTCAAATAGTTTGACACTATCAAGTTATTCTTCTAAAGGTTATTAAGACTTGGTAAACATTGACTTAAATCCGGCATATTAATCTTATTTTAATAGGTTATTTTCTTAAGTCTAACTAATTGACAAAGGTATAAATAATATGAAAAAATTAATTCTCGCAGCGGCAGTTTCAGGTGTATTGGTAGGTTGCGGTTCAGATGATGTAGAGAAAGCTCTTTCCACAGAATTATCTAGTTTCGAAGCTAGAAATGCCGCAGAGGACATTTTAGAGGCAACCAGTTTACTGGTTAAAGATATTTTAGCTAAATGTAACATTACAGCAAGTACAGACACATGTAGTCAAAGCTATGATCCTGATGCACTCGATGACTTTGATGGTAATGAAGCAGGCTTAGAAATCACGACTAGCAACAGTGTCATAATGTTAACCTCAAATGATTCAGGTAAGTATTTTGAATATTCGCCATTTTTAGAAAAGTTGCGTATTTCATATTCAAGTGAGGGTGACTTAGATCACTACCTTAAAATAGATATTAGTAATTATCCTTCGATTAAAGTGGACTTCGACGCTCACAATATTAATGATGATGGCAATTTTGGCTCTTCAGCAGAAACGTTAGATTATGACTTTAATGGTACAAATCAACTTAGTGGGAAAATCAGCGTGTCTAAAGATGACTTTACTTGCTCGGATAACGACTGTTAGGTAATTTTTGCACGGGAGGTTACGATTAACCTCCCTAAAACTTATTTATATCCCTACCCACACACTCTCTACAATCCGAAGTAGATAACACCATGACTAAGTAATTCTAATGAGTTGTAAAGCATCTGGTAAAGATTGTTTACTCATTATCAACCCATTTTGGGGCAAATTAGTGTTACCAATGGCGTCAGTCGTGACTCTGCACGCATGACCAAAAGTATGGAAAAACTCTATATACGTGGCCATTTTTAGTTAATCACTACAATATGTCTGGAACATCTTGACCAGAATAGTGGCCCCTAACTGGCTTAAGGTTTTAGCTTGGGTTTATATTGGTAGGGTCATAGGGGCGGTGTGTGTCTTGATTCTAAAAGCCGACCAGATTTCAGCGTGGTTTGATAGGTATCTACTGAAAAAAGACAAAGAGTAGACGTGATTGTGAAGCTCTAATATCGGTCTTTAGCATGATAAAAGCGAGTAGCCAAATAAAATGGTTCTCGCTTTTTTAATCAATTACCACGTTCGATTCGAGATAAAAACTACCCAGTAAACTCTTCAGAATCGGGACGATTGGTAAACTGCACACCATTTAAGAAGTCGCACAGCAGTTGGTCTTCACACTGTTTGTAGTTTTTGTTGTTTGGCTTGCGGAAATACGCACCAATTTCGTATTTACTTAAACTAATACCAACCACTTCTAATACGTCCAACACATCTTCTGCTTTCATGTCTAGCGCAATGCGCAGCTTCATGAGAATCATGTTGTTGGTCAACGTGACTTCTGGCTTAGGTTGCTCGCCGTCTTTTTTCCTCGCTTGAGGTTAATAAAGCCATTTAAGAATACCGCTAACTCTTGATCCTTCATCTTAACGCAAGATTTGTCGCTCTCATCTTTTAACCAGTTTGCCACTTTATCGTGAGCCACAGTGACTTCGGCCAGCGCGAAAGCTTTCATTATCTGCGCGTTTTTAAGGTTTAACGCGTGTTGGATACGACGTAAAATTTCGTTGTTAGTCACTAGGGATTCCTAAAATGAGTTCTAAGAGTGAATAAAAATCCATCAATGATATGCAATCTGTGGGTGTCTTTATTCAATAGCGTAGTTGACGGTGACTCTAACAGAGAACACGTTTCTTCGGTAGGTTAAAAATAGAAATAAGACGGCCTATTCGAACTAGTTGGCTAAGTTGGTAAGACCACACTATGCTGATTAGAAGAAGTAGGTCAAACCACCTCACTGTTATTTGTGAGGTAGAAGGTCACTGGCACGGGAAGGAGCAAAGGTGTGTTGCAGTTCTTAAATGGGGAAGTGTTTTTCCTCATATTCCTCAACCAATGCAGCTAGCCTTTCAAGTTTACAAATTAGTCTTATATTTGCTCTATCGAAAGGTATTGAGGTTACTTACCTTGGCGAGATTTTTTAAGGTGCTCAATACCGTGTTGTATGCGACATTCAACACTTGTGCTGTTTCCCTAACTCCAGAGCTATTCATTGACATATCGACAATTTTTTCTTTTACATCTGGCTTGCGGACTTCGTAAACTTAATCGAGTTGAAAGCCCTTTCGACACTCGATACATCTGAAACGAGGAAAGCCAGAATGCCCTTTTCCATGTTCACGGACGGGCTCTGTTTTATTACGGAAACGACATTGAACTTGGATAGTAGCCATGAGTTAAAAAACATCAGAAATCAGGTGGCTATATTAACATCTATCAACCAATTTGAGTCATGACCAATGAAAGGATAGTTAGGTTCTTATTGCTTAAATTATCGGTAAGAATAGTGCATATAACATGCAATAAGCCAGGTGTGTAGAATTATTC
>NZ_WXWT01000399.1:0-2608 GCF_009904725.1 Vibrio sp. V43_P6S15P86 | reverse complement strand
TAGGTACAGACAGTGACTATAAACCTATAACAGATTAAATATTGAAGTGTTATTATTTTGCATTCGGCTTTATGGAAGGGGATTTGCGTTTGGCGAAGTATCAAGAGTTAGTGGAACAGCTTAAAAGGCAGATAAAATCGGGTATATGGCACCCGGGTGACAAACTGCCTTCTCTGCGTCGCCAATCTGAACACTCGGGTTTGAGCTTGATGACGGTATTGCACGCTTATCAAATTCTGGAATCTCAAGGCTGGGTAACGTCACAGCCGCGATCTGGTTATCGAGTTGCTCCCTATATTAAGAGTTCAAATGAACCCCAAGCGCCAGCAGCGGTCTCGTGGACAGAGCAGGTAGACATCAATGAGTTTATCTTTGATGTTCTGCAGGCGAGTAAAAATCCATCCATGATCAATTTTGGCTTTGCCTATCCAGACCCAAGTTTGTACCCACGATATCACGTGAATCGGGCGATGAGCGCAGCCGCTCGCAATATGCCGATTTCCACCACCTTTGATAACTTACCGCCGGGAAACGAACAATTACGCACCATCATCGCGAAGCGTTATGCTGCGAAAGGCATTGAAATTTCACCCGACGAAATTGTCATTACGGCAGGCGCGCTGGAGGCGTTAACGCTCAGTTTGCAAGCCTGCACAAGACCGGGAGATTGGGTGGTTGTGGAGTCGCCTGCATTCTATGGCGCATTGCAATCCTTAGAGCGGTTAGGTTTGAAAGCGCTCTCAGTAAGAACAGACCCAGTCACGGGTATTGACCTAGATTCATTGGAACGAGCGCTGCAAACACACGATGTGAAAGCATGTTGGCTGATGTCGAACTTCCAAAATCCTCTTGGTTTTACGCTCTCCGACGAGAAAAAACAAAAGCTGATTGAACTGACACAGCGATATAACGTGCCAGTGATTGAAGATGATGTGTACAGCGAACTGCATGCCGGGAATGACTCGGTTTACCCACTAAGAATGTTTGATGACACGGGCAATACCATGTTGTGCTCCTCGTTTTCAAAATCATTAATCGCAGGACTACGTATTGGTTGGGTTGCGGCGGGAAAGCGGGCGCTAGAGGTACAAAAGTTACAGTTAATGAGTACATTAGCGACGAGTGCACCAGTGCAAATGACATTGGTGCACTATTTAACAAGCCGCAATTATGAATCGCATTTGAAGCAGTTACGGAAAAAGCTGTTTGAACGTAAAAGTAAGATGACGAATCTGCTTAATGAGCTGTTACCTGAAGAAGTCAAAGTGTTAAGCCAAAGCGGCGGGTACTTTATTTGGTTAGAGCTTCCCAAGCATATTGACGCCTTGCAAATATATCGAGAAGCGCTAAAAGATAATATCAGCATCGCACCGGGAAAGATGTTCAGCCTGACAGAACAATACGATCACTGTATTCGTCTTAACGCTTCTTTTGAGCTTAATGACAAATACGTCCATGCTCTCAATCTGCTTGCCAACATTATTCGCGATCATTTGGCAAAATAGCGACTTTCTTCAGTTTTTTGGTTTAATGGAGCGCGCCGGATTTCCAGCAACTCGATCGCCTGGCGCAACATCTTTGGTTACGACAGAGCCAGCGCCGACGACGGCCTCATCGCCAATGGTCACGCCTGGCAGTATGATTGCGCCCCCACCAATCCAAACGTTATTGCCGATTTTTACCGGCTTGGCGATCTCATCTCCGGCTAAGCGTCTTTGTGTATCCAGTGAATGAGCGGCTGTGTAAATTTGCACTCTAGGCCCAATCATGACGTTCGCGCCAATCTCAACCTGCCCATTGTCCAGAATAATGGCATCCCAGTTGATGTAGGTGTTTTCCCCGATGGACAAGTGGCAACCGTAGGTAAGTTGAAGCGGTGGCTCTATACAGGCGCTGTTTTTTAATTGGACGCCCATTTCCGCCAATAGTTGTCTACGGATATCTGGGTTTGGCTCGTGGTTAAATTGGAAGACAAGCTGCGCAGTTTTGGCGCGCATTAGCTTTAGTTCTTCATCCAGGCAATTATAGGTTTCTCCAGAGCGCATCCGAGTCAGTTCTGACATAACAATCATTCCATTAATGGTTTGCAGTTGAGGCCACAATGATAAGTGAGTGTTTCAGTCAATGGGAGATTTTCATTATGAAATCAGATGTTTATCACTGATTTATATTCAATAGGTTAGTTTTGAGTAAGCACTCGTTAAGAGTCATTCAAATAGAGAAGTGAATTGGGTAAGTTCCTTTTAGCAGGGGAGGAAAGTATAGATTGGATGTTGCTTTCCTCTCCACAGCTTGATTTGGAGCATTTATTGGCTGTCCCACATCACTTCGCACTCTTCTTTAATAGCCGATTTTAAAAGCTCAATAAGTGGAAATGCTCTGCGTCCTAAACTGACCGTTTGTTCCTCTTGCTCCTCATCTTCTTCCATTGCTTGACTGTTGTTCTGCTCTATCGCTTCTTGTGCTGCGAGAGCGGAGGTCAATCTAGATAGAGCATCAGGGATGTCTTGAGCGGAAATTGACCCTGGTACTGAGCCACTATGCCCCATCATTTTGATCATCTTTATCGCAATATCGCCAAACATAGTGACGTTCGAGTGGCTATGGC
>NZ_WXWT01000112.1:0-2630 GCF_009904725.1 Vibrio sp. V43_P6S15P86 | reverse complement strand
TGCTCATGTCCCAAGCTCCCCAGGCCAAATATCGTAAAGATTATCAAGAGCCATCTCACGCGATTACCGATATCGATCTTACGTTTGATCTTTATGACAATGACACCATCGTTACGGCGATATCAAAGGTTGTTCAAAAAGGCGATATAACAACGCTAGAACTCGATGGCGAAGGGCTTGAGCTGCGCGCTGTAAAAGTAAATGGTGAGGATTGGGCTCATCACGAAGTGAAAGAATCATCGCTTGTACTGACCGATCTTCCATCCGAGTTTGAACTTGAAATCGTCACCAAAATTGATCCTGAAGCGAATACAGCACTCGAAGGTTTATACAAATCAGGCGGCGCATTTTGTACTCAGTGTGAGGCCGAGGGCTTCCGTCGTATTACTTATTACTTAGATCGTCCTGATGTTCTGGCAAAATACACGACAAAAGTGATCGCAGATAAAGCCGCTTATCCATATTTGCTGAGCAATGGTAACCGAATTGCAGAAGGCGATGCAGAGAACGGTCGTCATTGGGTTCAATGGCAGGACCCGCATCCAAAGCCAGCTTACTTGTTTGCTCTTGTCGCAGGGGACTTTGACGTACTGCGTGACAAATATACAACGATGTCAGGTCGCAGTGTTGATTTAGAAATCTTTGTTGATAAAGGTAACTTAGATCGTGCAGGTCATGCGATGACATCGCTGATCAACTCGATGAAGTGGGATGAAGAACGCTTTGGCCTTGAATACGATCTGGATATTTACATGATCGTTGCCGTTGATTTCTTCAATATGGGCGCAATGGAAAACAAAGGCCTAAACATCTTTAACTCAAAGTATGTTCTGGCGAATGACCAAACGGCGACCGATCGTGACTACTTAGGTATCGAAGCTGTAATCGGTCATGAGTACTTCCACAACTGGACTGGCAACCGTGTCACTTGTCGTGACTGGTTCCAATTAAGTCTAAAAGAAGGCTTAACCGTGTTCCGTGACCAAGAATTCTCTTCTGACTTAGGCTCTCGCGCAGATAACCGTATCGATAACGTACGTATCATCCGTGGACCTCAGTTTGCAGAAGATGCAAGTCCAATGTCACATCCAATTCGTCCTGACAAAGTCATTGAGATGAACAACTTCTACACGCTAACAGTGTATGAAAAGGGCAGCGAAGTTATTCGCATGTACCATACACTCCTTGGCGAAGAGGGCTTCCAAAAAGGGATGAAACTTTACTTTGAACGTCACGATGGTACTGCTGCCACATGTGAAGACTTTGTTTCTGCAATGGAAGATGCCACCGGTGTCGATTTAAAACAATTCCGTCTATGGTACAGCCAGTCTGGTACACCGACGCTGCGCGTAAATAGCGAATACAATGCCAATGCAAAAACTTACGCACTAACGGTAGAGCAATTTACGGAGCCAACGCAAGACCAGGCTGAAAAGCAAGCGTTGCACATTCCGTTTGATATCGAGCTGTACGATTCGAAAGGTCAAGTTATCCCATTGCTGATTAACGGTGAATCTGTTCATAACGTATTAGATATTAAACAAGATAAGCAAACGTTCGTATTCGAAAATGTCGAAGAACAACCAGTGCCATCTTTGTTGCGTGAATTCTCGGCACCAGTAAAACTAGAATACGACTACAGTGATGATGAATTAGTCTTCTTGATGAAGCACGCGACGAATGACTTCGCTCGTTGGGATGCAAGCCAAATGCTATTGGCTAAGTACATTCGTCAGAACGTGAAAAACGTTCAAGCCGGACAAGACGTGTCGCTTTCTGAAGGCGTGATAGATGCGTTCCGTGGTGTGCTATTGGATGAGACGCTTGAGCCAGCTTTCATTGCTCAAGTTTTCTCTTTGCCTTCAATTAATGAGATTACTGGCTGGTACCAGCAAATTGACATCGATGCCGTAGACAAAGTGCTAAACAGCATTACAGTGTCACTTTCTCAAGAGTTAGAAGATGAGCTAAGTGCAACTTATCATACACTGAAGCAAACAGAGTACACGATCGATCATGCTGCGATTGGCAAGCGTGCATTACGTAACCGTTGTCTGCAATACCTAGCACATACGGAAAAAGGTAATGATTTAGTGAAAGCACAATACGCATCTGCAAATAACATGACAGATACGATTGCAGCGATGAGTGCGGCAAATAGTGCTCAGCTTGAGTGTCGTGAAGCTCTTATGGCAGACTATAGCGATAAGTGGAAGCACGATGGTTTGGTTATGGACAAGTGGTTTGCACTTCAAGGTAGCAATCCTGCAGAGGATGCACTTGAAAAAGTGAAAGCCACCATGAACCACGAAGCATTTAGTTTGAAGAACCCGAACCGTACGCGCAGTTTGATTGGTTCGTTCTTAAGTGCCAACCCTGTGCGTTTTCATGATAAATCCGGTGCAGGTTACCAATTTGCAGGAGAAATCCTTCGCCAACTTAATGATTCGAACCCACAAGTCGCATCTAGAATGATTGATCCTTTGCTTAAGTTCCGTAAATACGATGAAGGCCGTCAAGCAATGATTCGTGCAGAACTTGAAAAGCTCAAAGCAATGGATAATCTTGCTAAAGACTTATTCGAAAAAGTGACTAAAGCACTAGACGAATAGTAAACAACACAATAGGGT
>NZ_WXWT01000096.1:0-2642 GCF_009904725.1 Vibrio sp. V43_P6S15P86 | reverse complement strand
ACTTAAACCAAGCTATCTTTCTAAAAACAAAAGGTTATTGTTAATTTTAGATTCAAACGTGTTACTTGTACGAAAATAAATCACTGATACGTCACAAATTAAATAGTCTCAATAATGTTGGTGTTTGATTACTTCTCTTCAAGACGGAAAATTTTGCCTGTATCTGTTGAAAAATAGACATAGCCATCCGGACTGATGGTGATATCTCTGACTCGCTCGCCAAGATTCTCCATCAATCTTTTTGATTCGGTGAGCTTGCCATTCTCAATAGAAACCACGTTGATGTGCACCAGCTTCAAGGCACCGGCGAGGATTTTTCCATCCAACTCTGGGTACTTATCACCACGATACACCACCATATTGCTTGGCGCGATAGACGGAATATAAACCAACTTTGGGTCTTCCATATTCGGTAAGCTTTTCGCTTCTCCAACGTCTAACGGTCCCCAATACTCTTTACCCTGAGAGACCTTTGCCCAGCCGTAGTTTGCTCCTTTCCTAATCAGGTTGATTTCATCACCACCACGAGGGCCATGTTCAATCGACCAAAGCTGTTTTGTTGCTTTGTCGTAAAACATGCCTTGTGGGTTACGGTGCCCGTAACTCCATATTTCAGGGCGAGCCTCAGAAGTCTTGAATGGATTATCTTGTGGTACCGAGCCATCAAGGTTGAGGCGAAGAATAGTGCCTGCATGGGTTTGAGTGTCTTGCCCATTATTACGTTCGCCACGGTCCCCAATTGAGAAGTAAACCTTGTCATCGACAAACGCAATACGGCTGCCGTAATGACGGCTGGTGTCCGTGATGGCGTCGGCGACAAAGACGTCTTTCCAATCCACAAGTTGATTGTTTTTCAATTGTGCGGTCGCTAAGGCTACAGTATTTCCTTTATCGATACGTTTGCTGTAAGTAAAGAAAAACTGTGGATTTTGTGGAGCGGTATTCGGCACTAGAGCTACATCTAATAAACCAGCTTGCCCACCGGTGTTCAAATTCGGTACTTTGAAGAGGGTTTGTTGTTTTCCCGAAGCAATATTAAGTAATGAAACGGTGCCGTTTTTTTCATTCACGATCATTTGTTGCTTATCGAGAAATTCAATTCCCCATGGGATTTGAAACCCATTGGCAACCTCATTGGCACGATATTCCGCAGCATCAATAGAAAAAGCTAGGCAAGCGAGTAGGGCAGCAGCAATCGTTCTCATGGTTCCTTCCAATATGAATCCAAGATACTTAAAAACTAACACTAAAAGAGGACGTTTGGCAGGGTATGCGAACATAAAAAATCCCCGATACGAGATCGGGGATTGAATTAAGACTAGAGAATTGTTTACTTAGCGAGCCTACATCGCTTCTTCGAAGATCTTAGAGATCTCTTCGTGCGTTGCTTGTTTCGGGTTGGTGAAACCACAAGCGTCTTTTAGCGCGTTATCCGCTAAGGTTGGGATATCTTCTAGCTTCGCACCAAGCTCTTTAATGCCTGATGGGATGCCGACATCTTTAGCAAGCTCAACGATAGCATCAATGGCCGCCGCAGCACCTTGCTCTGCTGACATACCTTCAACATCAACCCCCATTGCTTTAGCAACGTCACGTAAACGCTCTGGACATACTTGCGCATTGTAACGCTGTACGTGAGGTAGAAGAATCGCGTTACATACACCGTGTGGCAGGTCGTAGAAGCCGCCTAGTTGGTGCGCCATTGCGTGAACGTAACCAAGAGATGCGTTGTTGAATGCCATACCTGCCATGAACTGTGCGTATGCCATTTGCTCTCGAGCTTCAAGGTTTTCACCGTTTTTCACTGCTGTGCGAAGGTGAGCTTGAATCAGTTCAATTGCTTTGATTGCTACCGCGTCGGTAATTGGTGTCGCAGCGATAGATACGTAAGCTTCGATTGCGTGTGTTAGCGCATCCATACCTGTTGCGGCAGTAAGAGACGCAGGTTTAGCAAGCATCAACTCGGGATCATTCACTGACATCAATGGTGTTGTGTGTTTGTCCACAATCGCCATCTTAATGTGGCGCTCTTCATCTGTGATGATGCAGAAACGCGTCATTTCAGAAGCAGTACCAGCCGTTGTGTTGATTGATACGAGAGGCAGCATTGGTTTTGCGGATTGGTCAACGCCTTCGTAATCGCCGATCTTGCCGCCGTTTGACGCCACTAAAGCGATACCTTTAGCACAATCGTGCGGTGAGCCGCCTCCGAGTGAGATAACGAAGTCACATTCGTTTTCTTTTAATAAAGCTAAGCCATCATTAACGTTGGTGATAGTAGGGTTTGGTTGAGTGCCATCGTACACAACGGTTGCTACGTCGCGTTCAGTGAGAAGGTCTTGAACTTGTTTGACTACACCGATTTGGTTAAGGATCTTATCCGTAACGATCAAACCTTTTTTAAAGCCTTGAGATTGGATGCTGTCTGCTGCGTCTTTCAAACAACCAGCGCCCATTAGGTTTACCGTAGGGATAAAAAATGCACTTGTCATATTGGATAGCTCCGTCGTTATTTTTAATAATCTTTCTTAATTTGCCATTTACTGTCGCACACTCGTTTCCAGATTGAAGTTGATCTGAAGCAAGTTTACCTATTTAGAGGTATTTGCAAGAGAAAAACTGTGACAGTGATCTTGTTGCAC
>NZ_WXWT01000404.1:0-21059 GCF_009904725.1 Vibrio sp. V43_P6S15P86 | reverse complement strand
TCGCTGTTCAGTTCAACCGCGCTCTTGTTTGCAAGACACTCGATTTGACCAGTTACAGAGTTACGACGGAACAGTAGGTCAGAAACACCAGCAAGATCGCGAGCCTTAACCACTTCGACTTCTTGACCTTCAGAATCTAGCATGAGTACTTTAGAGCCAGCGGTTACGTACAGACCTGATTCGATAGTACAACGATCACCCATTGGGAAGCCAAGACCTGCGTTTGCGCCTAGTAGAGAGTTTTCACCGATGGAAACCACCACTTTACCGCCGCCAGATAGTGTACCCATGATAGATGCACCGCCACCGATGTCTGAACCGTTACCAACAACAACGCCAGCAGAAATACGGCCTTCAACCATGCTCACGCCAGTAGTTCCCGCGTTGAAGTTGATGAAGCCTTCGTGCATAACAGTTGTGCCTTCGCCAACGTGTGCGCCAAGACGTACGCGAGAAGTGTCTGCGATACGAACACCAGTTGGTACCACGTAGTCCACCATTTTAGGGAACTTGTCTACGCAATCTACGCTTAGCGTACGGCCAGCTAGGCGAGCTTCGATTTGACGCTCAGCCAGCTCAGGTAGGTCGATTGGGCCTTCGTTAGTCCATGCGATGTTGTGTAGTAGACCGAAGATGCCATCCAGTACTGTGCCGTGTGGCTTAACTAGACGGTTAGAGATAAGTTGAAGTTTTAGGAAGCCTTCAGCAACAGATTGTGGCTGTTCATCCGTAGCTAGAATAACCAGTACAAGCGGCTGTGCTGATTCTGCTGCTTTGGTTGCGAAAGATGCGTTTGCTGCATCGCCGTTTGCTTCGAAAGCCGCCGCAAGTTCTGCGCTTTGTGCAGCAGAGATCTCGATAGCTTGGTTGCCTTTTTCGTAACCTGCTACTGCTGCTAGTGCGTTAACAAGCTCTTCATTTGGGTTAAGAACTGGGTTTGGGAAAAACGCTTCGATGATTTTGCCGTCGCGGTTTTTAGTTGCCGTACCAAAGGCTAGAGAAAAGAAAGCCATAGTTGATCTCCATGTGTTGAGTCTTGTGTCTCGTCTGTTCACTGACAAGAAATAATTAAGTTGTCAGCCATCATAATGAGAGTGCTAGGGAGTTTAAAGAGGGGAAATAGATAAAGTCTGTAGATGGATACCTTTTGTCTTTTGGGAGATATGTCTGTCTGATGAGAAATGTGGTTGTGAGGTGGTCAATTAGCAGGTGTTTGTTGAAATGAAAGAAGGCGATTTGTCGTATCTGTGCTCGAAAGAAAGGGCGATCTTTCCATGATGATGTGTGCCTTCAGATATAAAAAACGCCACATGATGTGGCGTTTCTTTAACAAATGAGAGGCTTATGCAGCGTCTTCTTGCTTGTCTTCTTCTACAGATTCAAGCTTTTTTGCTTTCTTTGGTGCCGGTTTGCGTTTTGCACCCAGTGCGTAAAGCACTTCTTCTTTGTTTTGAGCGAGGTACATCGCAAGATCTTCTTGCTTACCTTCGTCTTCTAGAAGTTCACTTTTACCTAGCAGCGTGAATAGTTCGTCTGCCATGTCTAGCATTTTATCGTATGCGTCAGCTTCCGCTTTAGAGGTAAAAGTCATTTTCTCTTCTCCATTGCGTTCTACCACGTACTTGACGATTACAGCCATGGTTGGTCCCCTAACTTGGTGTATTGATACTGGCTTTTTATACAGTTTTTGACCAGTTAAGTCTAGCGACAAGCCTAAGAATGAGAGACACGTACAACTAACTGACCAGCATTTAAACTATCTCCGTTTCACTTGGAGGGCGTATTCTCTCGATAAAGGTTATTTGGTCGTTCCCAATCTTGGCAAAATTCGATAAACGTTCTGAGTAGTGGGCTTTGGTATTTCTCTTTGTGAACCAGTAGCCAGAAGCGACGTTTCATATCTAAAGGCATGTCGAGCAGTTGCACGCGACCGTCACGAATAGCATGTTCTGCAGACAAACGTGACAAGCAACCTAAGCCCAGCCCAGCAGATACTGAGTTGATCAACGCTTCGGTGGTATTGAGCTGAAAAGCTTCATGCCAATGTTCCAAGCGCGGCGCGACAACGCGCATAAAAAATTCGCGTGAACCAGATCCTGCCTCTCGCAATATCCATTCGCTGTTTTCTAGCTCGGTTAAGTTTATTGGCCCTTCGTGCGCGGCTGGGTAATCGGGCGCGCAAATCACGCACATTTCATCTTCGCTAAACTGGGTAGACTGCAATTCAGGGTGAAGTGTTTTGCCTTCAATGAGGGCGATGTCTAACTCGTAATCGGTCAGCATGTCGCAGATTTGTGCAGAGTTAGAAATGAACAGACTTTGAGAACGATGGTTCGTTTGCTGACGAAATTCGCTAAGCAAATAGGGTGCGACTTGGTTACCAATGGTGTCGCTGGCACCAATGCGAAGTTGGCCCGATAGCGCTTGGTCACCATCGAAAATGCTCTCGATGTCTTTGGCTCGGTTGAGTAATTCATCCGCCAGTGGCAGCAGTTTTTGACCTTCTTGGTTCAAAATTAGTCGGTTATTAACACGATCAAACAAATGATGGCCGATCTGTTTTTCTAATTCTGAGAGTGCCATGCTCACTGCCGCTTTCGATAAAAAGAGACTATCAGAAGCCGCTGTGAGCGTTTTGTGCTGCGTGATCGTCGTAAACACTTTCAGTTGTTTAAGAGAAATGTGACTTGCCATACCCCACCGTTAAGTAATTTTGAACGTTTGTTTTAAATAATTAGATATATCAGAACGAAGTGCAAGCGTATTATACGCTCCATCAAGAGTGAGTCTGGTTGAGGTCATCATGATTCAAAGAACAAAAGCAAAAGTAATGGGAGCACCAACTCCGATGGCGGGTTTGGCTCTTGGTATTGCAAGCTTAGGCTGGAGCTGGGAAAACTTCGCCGAATTACATGGCTACGGACAGTGGATTAGTGCGGGTATCGCGAGCGTATTGTTGGCTATATTAGCAACCAAGTTTTTGCTACATAACCATCTATTGAGACAAGATCTGGCTCATCCGGTTGTGGGCAGCGTGGTTCCGACATTTGCGATGGGCACTATGGTGGTATCGAACTCTCTCGGCCATTTTTACCCATTGGCTGGTGATGCGCTTTGGCTGATTGCGGTGGTTCTGCATATCGTGTTCTTGGTGAGCTTTGTTTACCATCGCGCCAAAGATTTTGAATTGCACCACATGGTTCCTAGTTGGTTTGTACCGCCTGTGGGTATCATCGTTGCGGATGTGTCTTTCTCTGGCAACCCGATGTTAGCACCAGTGGCACAAGGTGCATTGATGTTTGGTATGGTGGCGTACGCGATCATGTTGCCGATGATGATTTACCGTTTCATGTTCACCCATGAAATTCCGGATGCAGCGAAACCAACAATGGCAATCATGGCAGCGCCAGCAAGTCTATCATTGGCAGGGTACTTAACGGTCACTGCGACACCATCACCAGTGATCATCGCTATGCTATTTGGTATCGCGGTATTGATGACAGCCATCATATATCTCGCGTTCTTTAAATTGCTTAGACTGCCATTCAGCCCAGGCTATGCGGCGTTTACCTTCCCGATGGTGATCGGTGCGACGGCGCTGTTTAAAATGGCGAATTGGATGGAGTTGCAAGGATTGGCTGCGCACTATGTTCAACAAGTGCGAGGCTTAGCTGGTCTTGAGTTGATTGTGGCAACATTTGTTGTCTCTTATGTGGCTTTACAATACATCAACAACTTATTGATTCAGCCACGCTTGATGCACGCTCATCACGCTTAAATAGCAGATAGGAAAAAGCCTCTTGGTCTTACTGCCAAGAGGCTTTTTTATTTCAATCGGCGTCGATGTTGGACACTAGCCTTTTTTGTAAAATCGCGACATCTCATCCAGAGAATGACGAATGATATCGACAGGAACTTTCTGTTCTTTCTCGACTTTTAACTGGCGATTCAGTTGCTGAGAGTGCCCGCCAGGATTGACCACAAGCATCAGTTCTTTGCCGACCAATGCATAGTTGTAGTAGCTGCCAGCAATATACCAATCGCGAGGGGCA
This sequence comes from Vibrio sp. V43_P6S15P86, assembly GCF_009904725.1. Lineage (NCBI taxonomy): Bacteria > Pseudomonadati > Pseudomonadota > Gammaproteobacteria > Vibrionales > Vibrionaceae > Vibrio > Vibrio sp. V43_P6S15P86. Next base: position 17,007 of record NZ_WXWT01000404.1, on the reverse strand, counting down.
GAGCTATCAAACAAGTTATGACCAACGCTGTATGAACTCGTTGTGCCTTGAACGTCAAACAGCGTATTCATCATGGTTGGCACGACGTCAAAATGGGTCGTGCGGTAATTAATTTGCTCTGGTTGACGATTTGGCATGTACACGTAAAGAGGAACATGTACTTGAACGTCACTGTAGTTACCCGTGTGGCCCCAATAGTTCATCTTATGGTCATTAAACTCTTCACCATGATCAGATGAAATCACCACAATGGTGTTGTCTAAGTCGACGTTTTTCAGCACATCACCAATCAAGCTATCGATGTAGTACAACGAATTCTTGTATCGATTGTGGTAAAGCGAAGCGTCAAAATCGTTGTTGAGCAAAATGTGGTCAACGCGTTCCCAGTATGGTTTGAATTTCGCAAATTCTGGTTCGGGAAATACTGTGCCGTGGGCGGCATCGTAGAACAGAAAACCAAAGTACGGTTTGTCGCTGTCCTGCTTTTGGAACTCGATGAACTTGTCTGTGATCTGCTGATCGCGCTCGACTGCTGTTTCCCCAGTTTGTTTCAAGGTCAAGTCCGACACTTTTTTGAATACCGTGCGAGAAAGTGGCGGGCTGGTGAGCGGTGCCGAGCCAAAAATGCCCATGCGGTAGCCTTCTACTTGCAGCGTATCCATAAAAACAGGAGAGCGTTGACTTGCGTAAAAGCTTTCCCAGTAGGTCGCTGGCAAGCTGTAAAACAGGCTGAAAATACCCGCTTGAGTTGAGTTGCCGCCGCTCATGTGTTGTGTGAAATTCACCGTTTTTTCGGCGAACTTGCTGACATTTGGCATGACTTCCGGCGTCGCATCATTGTAGCGCCACGCGTCAACCAAGATAAACAAAACATTGGGCTGCTTCCCTTTGCTTTGCACTTGAATGGGCGCAAGCGGGTAGTTGAGTGAGCTACGTTCAATGTTGGTTAACTCTACGCGGTTCTTCGATGCAATGTTCTCGTCCACTAGGTCGTGTTTGTAAATAAATTTACGAGCCGTCAGCGGGTAGTAAAGTGGCCAGTTATTCGAAAACTGACTGACTTCATCGTCGTAAAGCGCGTTTTTGTACGCATGAATCATCTGTGTGCTGAGCAATACAGCAAACCAGACGCTGATCAAAACGAACTTAGCTCGGCTTTTTGCCAGTTGATTACTTACCCAAACGGTACAAGCGAGCCCGATCACCAGAATGGCAATTTCACTGATGAAGATTAGCCAACTCATCCAAGAAATATCGAAGACATCACCACCACCTTCGAAAAACATACGGATTAATAGGGCGTTGATGTGAAGTTTGTATTGCTGAAAAACGAGGATATCGACTTTAAACATGACCAATAGACAGATCGCAATAGCGACCACGATGCCTTTGAATGCTCGAGTCGGTAGAAAAGAGAGCAATAAACTCAACAACATAAATGGAAGAGCGATCAAGCCCAGCCAGCCATATTGAGTCGAAACCAAATAGTAACCTTGCAACAAGGTTAGCGGTTCATTCTGATTGTTAGACAACACAAAAGGATAACAAGCGATCGACAGATACACTGCAAAGCAAGCAAAAAAAGCAATCAGCCAAGCGCTGTTGGAAGACAGTTTGCGAAACATACTTTTTGTTTGTTTATAAATTATGGGTAGAGGGAGTATAAAACAGTGTTTTTTATTATGGAACAGTTGCGATGGATGTCACATTTTGTATGGAAGTGTCGGACTTGATTGACATGTGAAAATTAAGAAGATTCATACTCTATTTGAGTGATATATAACCTTTTGTTTTTTCCAAACGCGAGATCACTGCGGGTTTAAATCGGGCTGTGCTAAGCTAGCTAACAGTTTCAATCGGCGCTCGGTATTCCCAATTTGTTTACTGTTTATCACTCCAACCAAGTTGACGTTCTTAAATCACTCCTTGTCGAACTGATTCGAATCAGTCCGCTGGAAAACCCGTTCGAAAAAGAACAAATTCTGGTTCAAAGTCCGGGCATGTCCCAGTGGCTAAAAATGGAATTGGCCAAAGAGTTTGGTGTTGCCGCGAACATTGATTTTCCGCTTCCTGCTACCTTCATTTGGGAAATGTTTACGCAGGTGTTGCCAGACGTGCCAAAACGCAGTGCGTTTAACAAAGAAGCGATGACGTGGAAGTTGATGCATCTGCTGCCGGGGCTTCTCAACCAAGACGTGTTTTCGCCGTTAGCGCAGTACCTCAAAGATGACAGTGCTCACTCTAAGCTGTATCAGCTGGCTGAGAAAATTGCCGATATTTTCGATGGTTACTTGGTGTATCGTCCGGAATGGATCGCAAGTTGGGAAGCTGGGCAGAGTGTGCCAGAGCTGGAAGATGAGCATCCGTGGCAGCCGATCTTATGGCAAGCGTTGTACGATCACACTGTGTCATTAGGGCAGTCTCCATATCACCGTGCCAACCTTTATGAGCACTTTATCGACACGTTAGCGAGCTTTAACGGCAATTTTGACCATTTACCCAAGCGTCTGTTTGTTTTTGGTATTTCCTCGTTACCGCCTCGCTATATGGATGCGCTAAAAGCAATTGGTGAGCATATCGATGTGCATCTGATGTTCACCAACCCGTGTCGCTATTACTGGGGTGAAGTTCGAGATCGCAAGTATCTAGCTCGTTTGGCGGCGAAACATCGTCAGCACGTTGTGTGGCAGGACGATCACTCGGAAGTGCAAGGTGAAACAGAGCAGCTGAAAGGATCACTGGAAGATAATGTGATCGATGAGCTGCACACCGATGTGGTCGGAAACAGTCTGTTGGCATCCATGGGTAAACTCGGGCGCGACAATATGTATCTGTTGTCTCAGCTGGAATCTCATGAAATCGAAGCCTTTGTTGATGTTGAGCGCGACAGTCTGCTCCATCAATTGCAAGCGGATATTCTCAATCTTGAAGAACATCAAGATGATCAACAGATTGAAAACAGTCATCACAAACAAGTGGTTAGCTTGGGTGATAAATCACTGAGCCTACACGCTTGTCACAGCCCGATGCGCGAAGTTGAAGTGCTGCATGATCAACTGTTGGCGATGTTCGATGATGACCCAACGTTAAAACCGCGCGATATTATCGTGATGGTCGCGGACATCAACGCTTACAGCCCTGCGATTCAGGCGGTCTTTGGTAACGCGCCGGGTGAGCGTTTTATTCCATATTCGATTTCTGACCGAACCGCCGATCAAGAGAGCCCAATTCTGGCTGCATTTATGCAGTTGGTGAACTTACCCAATACGCGCTGTTTGGCATCAGAACTACTCGAACTTCTGGAAACTCCGGCGATATTAAAGCATTTTGAACTCAGCGAAGATGATTTCTTACAAGCCAAACAATGGGTTGAAGAATCGGGAATTCGCTGGGGGTTGGATGCCAATACCGGACGCGAATTTGAACTGCCGGAAACCCGTCAAAACACATGGCAATTTGGTATTCAACGCATGTTGCTTGGCTACGCGATGCCAGAATCCGCAGGTTTGTTTGAAACCGAGCAAGGCACTTTATCTCCGTACAACGAAGTGCAAGGCATGGGCGCAGAGCTTGCGGGCAAGTTGGCACACTTTATCCAACAAATTAGCACTTATCGAAGCAAACTTTCTCATGTTCAGACTATTGATGGTTGGCGAGAGACTTTGGTTTCACTGCTGGATGACTTCTTCTCAGTTGAGTTAGAAGGCGAAATGGCGCTCAAATCCATTCGCGATACGCTCAGCCAACTCAAAGAGCAATTAGCTGATGCCGCATTTGATGATGCGTTGTCGCCGTCGATCATCAGCCAATACCTTCAAAACAAATTATCTGGCACACGAGTCAGCCAGCGCTTCCTGGCTGGTCAAGTGAACTTTTGTACCCTGATGCCGATGCGCTCTATTCCGTTTAGAACCGTTTGTCTACTGGGGATGAATGACGGCGTGTACCCACGCTCCATGCCGCCAGAAGGCTTTGACTTGATGACCGGAAGAACCAAACCGGGCGACCGTTCGCGCCGAGATGATGACCGTTACCTATTCCTCGAAGCAATGCTATCGGCACAGCAAACGCTCTACATCAGTTATGTTGGCCGTTCAATCCAAGACAACACCGAGCGAGTGCCTTCGGTTCTGGTTTCTGAGCTGATGGAATACTGCCACCAAAACTATTGTTTAAGTGGTGATGAAGCGTTGCCCGTTGATGAGTCTGGCGACAACTTGTTAAACGCGTTGGTGAATACGCACGCCATGGTGCCGTTTAGCCCAAGTGCGTTCCAAGGCATGCACGCCAGCTATGCGAAAGAGTGGATTCCAGCGGCATTGACTCAAAGTTGCCAATCGCAAGGCTATGTTCGTCGTGATTTTAATCGTGCATTAGACGACTATCTGTTAGGAGCGACGTTCCCACTTGAGCTCGACTTAGTCGAGTTGCAACGTTTCTGGCGCTTACCGGTGCAGTATTTTTTCAATCGTCGTTTAAAAGTAATCTTTGAACCGCCACTACCGGTGATGGAAGACGACGAACCCTTTGTTTTAGGTGGTTTGGAAAGCTATCAAATGCGTGATGAGCTGTTAGAAACCTTGCTTGAAACGACATTGACGCAGCCAGAAAAAAAAACAGAGGTGCTTAAACACTTTATGAGTCAACAGCGCGCGCAAGGCAAACTGCCGGTGGGGGCGTTTGGTGATATCGAGTTTGAAACCAACCGAGTTCAGGCGGAAGAGCTGGTGGATAAACTGGCGTTTTTATCTGGTGCGCCTCAAGACGATTTGGAAATCGACCTGACGTTTGACTCTTTGTTTGAGCGAAATGAAGGCGAAGAGAAAAACGTTCGCCTGACTGGTTGGCTGACTCAATACTACCAATCCGGTTTGATTCGCTACCGAAGCGGTAAGATTCGAGCGCAGGATTACCTTGCAGCGTGGATCGATCACCTTGCCATGTCGGCGTCGGGTCATGCTAAGAAAACCCACATCATTGGTTACGATCGTAAAGAAGGTGCGCTGCATTTAATCTACCCAGAAATTGCCGATGCGCAGTATGCCAAACAGCTACTGACTGAATTAGTTCGCTTATTCTTCGAAGGCATGACTAAGCCTTTGCCTTATTTCCCGAAAACGGCGTTGGCTTGTGTTGAAGCGGGCTTTAGCCGCGGTCAGTGGGTCGATGACGAAGAGAAATCTTTGAAGAAAATGGCTGACGCATTCAATGATGGCTTCATGAGCCCGGGCGAAGGCAATAATGCGTACATCTCTCGAATTTGGCCAGCTTGGAATGATGAGTTGGCCTCAGAAGTTCGTTTGCTGACAGCATTAGTTTTGCAAGGTGCGCGCTTAGCGATTCAAGACGCTGATGACGTAAAAGCGTAATAAAGACAGTTGGATAAAGAGAAGGAAGAGTAGGGTGGCCGCCAGAAAATCATTATTTTTTGTAGGGCGTTCGCTGTACGGCCACAAGGTCAGAGGGACCATGATACTTTTGTTTAATTCATTTGAGTTGTGCCGCCAAAAAGGTTTGGCTTATCTCGTGGGGCGCATACTAACGGTACGTCTTATGGATAACCGTGAGAAAGATCTCACAAAGCTCTAAATTATCCAACTTGTTAAACATATTAATAGAATTTTTAACTATAGATCACATTTATTAGGTGATACGTCCTAGTAAATAATCCGGAGAGATTCAGCGTTATGGATCAAATGTCAGGTGCAGAGTGTCCTCTACATACGTTAGACCGCACAGAGCAACCTCAACCAACGCCACTAGAACCGATGACGTTTCCTCTGCATGGTGCGAGGTTAATCGAGGCATCAGCAGGTACAGGTAAAACCTTCACTATTGCAGGTTTATATCTGCGTCTTTTGCTTGGTCATGGCAGCGCGGAAACTCGACATCGCGTACCGCTTACGGTCGACCAAATTCTGGTTGTAACCTTTACCGAAGCGGCAACTGCGGAATTGCGCGATCGTATCAGGGCAAGAATCCATGATGCGCGAATCGCGTTTGCGCGTGGACAGAGTTCCGATCCGGTGATCCAACCTTTGCTTAATGAGTTTGACGATCACAAGCAAGCCGCAGAAATTTTATTGCAGGCAGAGCGTCAGATGGACGAGGCGGCGGTCTACACCATTCACGGTTTTTGCCAACGTATGCTAACGCAAAATGCGTTTGAATCTGGCAGCCGATTTAACAACGAGTTTGTGACCGATGAAAGTCACCTAAAAGCGCAAGTTGTAGCCGATTACTGGCGTCGCAATTTCTACCCGTTGCCATTTACCTTGGCTGGAGAAATTCGCCAGCTATGGGGCTCTCCATCTGCGTTGTTGTCTGACATCAGCAATTACTTAACCGGTGCGCCGTTAAGCCTTTCTGTTCCTGCAATGAAAGGCAGTTTGGCTGATCTTCATACTGAAAATCTGAAAAAAATTGATGAATTAAAAGCACAGTGGCGAGAAAGCCAAGATGACTTCTTAACGCTGATTTCAGATTCAGATATTAACAAACGCAGCTACACCAAAAAGTCTCTGCCGACGTGGTTGGAGGCGGTAAACGCTTGGGCAGCAACGGAAACCACAGGATACGATTATCCAGACAAGCTGGAGAAATTCGCGCAAAACGTCTTGTTGGAAAAAACACCGAAAGGCAGTGCGCCGCAGCACGCGGTATTTGAAGCCATTGAAACATTTCTTGCCAATCCAATCAGCTTAAAAGCGCCACTGCTTGCTCATGCGATTGAGCATTGTCGTGCAATGCTGGCCAACGCGAAAAATCAAAAACAGTGGCTCTCTTTCGATGATTTGCTGACGCAACTTTCTGCTTCTATCGATACGGACGAAAGCGAGCTTTTAGCGGCGCGTATTCGTACTTTGTATCCCGTCGCAATGATTGACGAGTTCCAAGATACCGACCCGCTTCAATACAGTATTTTCAGCCGTATTTATCTGAATAATCCGGAATGTGGTTTGTTTATGATCGGTGATCCCAAGCAGGCGATTTATGGCTTTCGTGGCGCAGACATTTTCACTTATATCAAAGCGCGTAACCAAGTAAGTGCCCACTACACGTTAGGAACCAACTGGCGTTCTAGCGCAGATATGGTGCAGGCGGTAAACCAAGTATTTGCTTTGCCAGACAGTCCATTTATCTATGATTCGGATATTCCGTTCTTACCCGTTAAGTACAGTCCCAATGCCGAAAAACGCATTTGGACTATGGGTGGCCAAAAGCAACCGGCGCTGACTTATTGGTTGCAAGAAGCGGACGATAAACCGCTACCAAAAGGCGAGTATTTGACTCGGATGGCGGAGGCGACCGCAAGCCAAATCCAAACCATTTTGACGCAGGCTCAACAGGGGCAAGCGTGTCTGGTGAATGGCGAAAAACAGAAAGCGGTTCAAGCGGGCGATATCACGGTGTTGGTTCGAACAGGTAGTGAAGGTCGAATGATCAAACAAGCGCTGGCTGAACAAGGCATTGCCAGCGTGTACCTGTCTAACCGAGACAGTGTGTTTACCAGTTCAGTGGCGCAGGATTTACAGCGTTTGCTGCAAGCGGTGCTGACTCCAGAAAATGACCGTGCACTGCGTGCAAGTCTTGCCTCTGAGCTGTTTGCCCTCGACGCAGCAAGTTTGGATGCACTTAATAACGATGAAATTGTGTGGGAAAACGCCGTAAACGAATTCAAAGAATATCGCAAGCTTTGGGTTCAACGTGGTGTGCTGCCGATGTTGCGCGCGGTGATCAGCAAACGCCATATTGCCGAGCGATTACTAGAAGAAGGTGCGAGTTCACAGGGTGAAAATGGTGAGCGAGTACTTACCGATTTAATGCACATTGGTGAACTGCTTCAACAAGCCAGTAACGAACTGGATAGCGATCACGGTCTGCTGCGTTGGCTCGCTCAGTCTATCAGTGATGCGGAAAACGGTTTGGGTGGCAGTGATGACCAAATCCAACGTTTAGAATCGGAACGTAACTTAGTGCAGATCGTAACTATTCACAAATCAAAAGGCTTGGAGTATGACCTCGTATTTCTGCCGTTTGTGTTCAGCTATCGAGAAGCCAGTGAAGCCAAATATTACGATGCTGCCAATGACCGCACGGTACTGGATATCACTGGCAATGATGCGTCCATGAAGCAAGCGGATAAAGAGCGTTTGGCGGAAGACTTACGCTTGATATACGTAGCACTAACGCGAGCTGTATATGCGTGTTTTATCGGAGCCTCGCCTTTACGCAATGGCCGTTCGACCAAAGAGCCAACTGGCGTACACCGCAGTGCGATTGGCTATTTGATTCAGAATGGTCAAGAAGGTGGCATTAACGATTTGCACCAAGGTTTAACAAAGCAACAAGACGAGCTTGATTGTGTCGTTGTGGCCGATCCGCCGCATCAACTCGAAGAGAAGTACGTAGCGCCACAAGAAGAAATATACGATCTTAGCGCGAAAGAGCTGCAAAACCCTATCGATAGAAACTGGCGCATCACCAGTTATTCTGGCTTGGTCAAGCAAGGCTCTCATCACGCCGAGCATGATGCCACGATTGAGATTACGGGTTTTGATATCGACTCATCTGAAGAACAAGATGAAGCGGATTTGGTGGAGCCAGAGCGTTCTATTTTTACCTTCCCTCGTGGTGCGCGTCCGGGTACGTTCCTGCACAGCCTGTTTGAGGAAATTGAATTTACTCAGCCAGCCACGACGGAAGAGAATACACAAATCATCCTTGGTTTGATGGAAAGCGAACAACTCGATGAAGAGTGGTTGCCCATTTTACAGCAATTGATTGATACCGTACTCGCAACGCCGTTGGATGGTAAGTCTTTGCTGCTTAATCAAAAAGCACCGTCGCAACGTTTGGTGGAGATGGAATTTTTGCTGCCGATTGAAGTGTTGTCTGCACCGGCGTTAAACCGAGTCATTCAACGTCACGATCCGTTGTCAGCGAAAGCGGGGGATTTAGGTTTCCAAACCGTGCAAGGCATGCTTAAAGGTTTTATCGATTTGGTGTTTGAACATCAAGGTAAATACTACGTGCTTGACTGGAAATCGAATCATCTTGGCGACGATGTGACGAGCTACCATGGTGAGGCTCTGAAATCGGCGATGGCGGATCACCGCTACGATTTGCAGTATCAGATTTATGCGTTAGCACTGCATCGTTTCCTACGTAGCCGATTGGCCAATTATGATTATGAACAGCACTTCGGTGGTGTGTATTACTTGTTCTTGCGCGGTATGGATGGGCGGAGTGACCACGGCATTTTTGCCGCGAAACCAACCTTAGACTTCTTACAAGAGATGGATCGTTTGATTGATGGTCAAGCACTTGAAACACGCTCAACTCAAGCCGGGCAGATGGAGCTACTTTAATGACGACAAATCACAATCTTCATTCTGACCAAGATAGCCTATTGGTAGTGTTGGAACGCTTGGCGCACAAAGGTGCCATTCGTCAGCTTGACTACCAATTCGCCTGCTTTATTGATTCTCAAACTCATGAGGAACAGTCGGATAGCCAAGCACTGGCGTTTATCGCGGGTGTTGTCAGTAGTGAGCTCGGCAAAGGACATATCTGTCTGTCTCTGTTCGATGCTCAAGGGCAATCTACGGATTTAGCCAGTAAGCTAGGGCTGTTTGGTGAGTCGGCATTGGCGCTCAACACACAGTTGCAAGGCATAGACTGGATTCAAGTATTACAAAATTCCAGCGTGGTCGGCGCGCAAGGAGAAGCCTTGCCTTTAATGTTCGATGGTGAGCGTCTGTATCTGCATCGCTATTGGCATTATGAAGTGACACTGGCGGAAAAGCTCAATCAGTTGGGCGCCGCAGTTAACTTGCAGTCGCAAGAGTTAGCGCGATTATCGGACTTGCTCAACCATCTGTTTGCACGCCAATACCATTTTCTGTTTAACGCGTTAGGCAAAGCAGTAGAAGCGGGAAGCAGCAACCAAGTGTTGCGTCAGCAATTGGTGTGTGACCACCTTGATGTGGTCGCAAGCGAATCGTTGGATTGGCACGCCATTGATTCCGTGCTTAGCAATGCGCGCAAGGTTCAAGATTTGCAAATACTGGATGAACTCGTACCACTCTCGGCTTGCGTGAACTGGCAAAAAGTCGCGGCGGCGGTTGCGTTAACTCGTCGATTTGCTGTGATTTCTGGTGGCCCTGGTACGGGTAAAACGACGACGGTAACCAAATTGCTTGCTGCTTTGATTGAACAGGCGACGCACGAGAAAAATCTAACCATCAAGCTGGTGGCCCCGACGGGGAAAGCGGCGGCGCGATTAACCGAGTCCATTGGTAAAGCAGTGCAAGAGCTGCCAGTTTCTCCGGAGCTAAAAGCCAAAATTCCGACTGAATCAAGCACCTTACATCGGTTGCTGGGCGCGATTCCTAATAGCGCAGAATTTCGTCACAACAAGCAAAATCCACTGCATTTGGATATTTTAGTTATCGACGAAGCGTCGATGGTCGATTTACCAATGATGTATAAAGTGGTCGATGCCTTACCGAAACATGCGCGGCTGATTTTGTTAGGTGATAAAGATCAACTTGCCTCAGTTGAAGCAGGGGCAGTGTTGGGTGATATCTGTTCGTTCCATGCATTGGGTTATGGCAAAGAGCAGGCGTCAGCCATCGCAAAACTGACGGGTTTCGATACTTTAGCCCATACGGGGAACAGTGCCTCCAGCATTGCCGATAGCTTATGTATGCTGCAAAAGAGCTACCGATTTGACGCTCGCTCAGGCATTGGTCAGTTGGCAAAAGCGGTTAACTTAGGTTCTGCTGCGAGCGTAGATAACGTCTGGGCGCGTGACTTTTCCGATATCGAACATTTCGCACTAAGTAGTCAACATTACAACCAAATGATGCAGACGTTGGTACAGGAATACGGTCGTTATCTCAAACGCATTGGACAGCAAGAAATCGATCCTAAAACCGGAGATCCAGAGTCGCTAACGCACAAAGCCAAAGCGGTGTTAGATACTTTCAACCAATGTCGATTACTGTGCGCGATTCGTGAAGGTGACTTTGGTGTGGCTGGGCTAAACCAGCGCATCGAGAAAGCGCTCGCGGCGCGCAAGTTCATTCAAGTTCAGGATGAAATTTGGTATCACGGGAGACCCGTCATGATTACGCGTAATGATCACGGTTTAGGTTTGTATAACGGTGATATTGGTATTTGCATGCGAGATGACACTGAAGAAGAACCGCGTTTGAAAGTCTTTTTTGAGTTACCTGACGGCAGTGTGAAATCGGTCTTGCCAAGCCGAGTACCTGAACATGAAACGGCTTACGCCATGACCATCCATAAATCGCAAGGCAGTGAATTTGATTACACCCTGATGATTTTGCCACCAGACTTTAGCCCGATATTAACTCGTGAGTTGATTTACACAGGCATTACCCGCGCGAAAAAGCGTTTAGCTCTTTACGCCGAACTCAATGTTCTGAAGCGAGGCATTAAAGTGAAAACCACTCGTGTGAGTGGATTAGTACAGCGGCTTACTAACTAAAACAAGAAGACCGAGCTTATGGCTCGGTCTTCTTTTATGCATGTTTTGCGAACGCGTTGGTAAAAGACACGCTGCGTATTTTGTATTGCTGTTGATAAGCAAGAATAAAATCTCGGATAGCGTCATTTACGGGGAAAACACAGTGGACGTCTAGGCCTTCTAAAAACTGATTGTCAGCCATATCCCAGAAGCTTTGAAGCGAATTACAAATGATTGTTCTCATAACAGTGCTCGTCTCGGCTTATTTAAAGTCAGATTAACAACTGTCCTTGGTGTGCAATACGGAGCTAACTAGTTTTTCAATTGCCCAGTATTTTAGGGTGAAGGCTACATTACATCACCTAGATCCATTCGTATTGGTTAAAAACCAATCACTAGCGAGCAGAGTATAGCCAACCAAATGTATATTTAAAAGATAAAATTGGAACGAAAATCAAGCAATGGTTTGCGTATTTCTAAGTTGGTGTTTATATGATGACTCGCTAGCTCGAAGCAGGATTTATGTGAGGCCTTACTCCAAAACAAACTTGATGTGCAGGATTGAGCGTCAATGAGCTGAATCCCGCACCTTGAGGTTTTGGTATAGCGGAGCGTTAAATTTTGCTTCGTGATTTAAGGTTAAGCTACAAATCTAGCGCTAAGATTTTTGACTTACGCTGGAAGTTATATAGCCCTTGTTTGGCTCCGGGCAAATAGTCGACACTGACTTCGTAAAAACCTTGCTCTCTGAACCAATGCAGACTGTGTGTCGTGAGGACAAAAATCTGATCAATGGTTTCGGATTTAGAACGATGTTTCATGTAGTTGAGCAGTAACAAACCTCGGTTCCCATCACGATAGTCAGGGTGAATCGCTACGCAAGCCATCTCTGCTTTGCGCTCTTCTGGGTATGGATAAAGGGCTGCACAGCCAATAATCAGACCGTCCTTTTCGATAATGGTAAACTTTCCAATCTCTTGCTCTAGCTGCTCTCGAGAGCGCCTAACGAGTACACCTTGTTCTTCTAAAGGACGAATGAGGTCTAAGATACCGCCAATATCGTCAATATTGGCTTGCCTCACTTGTTCAGCGCTCGCCATAACGACTTGGGTTCCGATACCGTCGAAAGAGAACAACTCCTGAATTAGGGCTCCATCTACTTTATAACTGATCAAGTGGCTGCGAGGTACTCCGGCACGGCAAGCGGCAATAGACCCTTTAAGAAAGCGCAGTGTCCCAGTGTTGTAATCTAGGTCAGGAGACGTATTTTCAGAGAGCGTTTTGATGACATGCTCCGCCTCAATTGGCAGCAACTCGGCGACAGCATTGCCGTTGTCATCAATGACACCTTGTTCTGAACAGAAACCAATCAGCTTATCCGCACCCAGCTTGATCGCTAGTTGGGTGGCGACTTCTTCCGATAATAAATTGAAGCACTCGCCAGTTACAGAGCTCGCAATGGGGCCAAGTAGCACAATAGAGCCTTGATCAAGAGTGCGGTTGATAGCATCGGTGTCAATGCGGCGAATACGTCCACTATGGCAATAATCCACCCCGTCATCAACGCCGAGTGGCTGAGCAATGATGTAGTTTCCGCTAACGACATTGAGCTGGGTGCCTGCCATCGGAGTGTTGTTGAGGCTCATTGATAGGCGCGCAGTAATCGCAAGTTGAAGTTGTCCGGCAGCTTGCATAACAACAGATAAAGCCGATTCATCCGTAATGCGGATATTTTTGTGGTAAGGCGTAGTGAGGTCTTGTTTTTCTAGCAGCTGATTAATTTGAGGACGTGCACCATACACCACCACGACTTTAATTCCGAGGCTGTGCATGAGTGCGATATCATTAATAATATTGCCAAAATTTTTGTGTGCGACGGCTTCTCCGCCCAGCATGATCACCATGGTTTTTCCGCGGTGAGCATTGACATAAGGTGTTGATTGACGGAATCCTTTTACGAGAGCAGTACTACGAATTTTCACTACAGCCATTCCTTTGTTTAATTATGTTAAAATAATGCCTTTTTATTCACTTGGTGGCAAGGTGAAATTTTGGAATAAAGCACAAACATATTGAGGTAGGTTATTGGTCCCGTTGAAGGGGAGAGTTACAATGAGCGCGTCTTTTCTCAATACGTGAACCTCATGTCTTCTGCTGTTAATAAGAATGCTGCGATCACTGCTTCAAATCTGTCAAAAACGTCATCTAAATCAATGTTTCGTAAGTGGCTAGAGCGTTCTCTCATGCTTATAGCGATAGTTGGAACCGTTGTCGTGTGCATGCTGTATAGTGATTTGATTACTCGAACCATTAATCCGCCTATTCTTAAATCGACTATTTATGGTCGCTGGGTTGAGCAAGATGTTGCGCCTTATGCTCGTGAAGAATTTGTGTTGAGTGAGCGCGGTGTTACCGTAAATGGTTCGACAGTGGCGACCAGTTTTGAATTCGATGGGGATTCGTTTTCATATCGAGTGGGTTCAAATGAGCGGCACTTCAATTTTGTGGGTAAGCAGCATGCAGAAATGAAGCTGGATGCCAATGCGCATTATCTACCTGTATTCCGTTTAGAGGGTCGTGCAAGGATTGCGGTAAGATAGTCGTTTTTATTATTGTCTCTTAAGCTGAGAGTCCTTGCGTCTGTGAGTCACATGGATGATCACAACTTCATCTCTCAATCAGTAAATCTTACTTTCAAACATAATCCGGACAATTCCGTAATTCTTCCGCTGTTATCATGTTGCATTAACTGAATGAATTCACAACGAGTAAACGGATTGGCTTAGCGTTGAAACATTTTGTCGTTGCTTTTCAATTGCACCGTATGCATTTGTTTGCCATCCTTTTGCTATTCTCTTTTACGGAAAAGACACGTGTTAAAAAAACTCCTTCCTATTATCTCTTTGAGCCTACTCTTTGGCTGTGCTCAACAAAATGATCGCGCTCAGCAATATCTTGATGGTGAGTTTCCTCAGATCCTCAATCAAGTGGATGTGGTTGAGTCTAACAAACCGCGCGATTTTACTGAATTTAACAAGCAAGCTGAGCAAGTGGTGATAAAGTCACCATCCATGGCGAAGATGTACCAACCGCTATATCAACGATTAAGTGAGTGGGCGCAACAGAGTGGAGATACCAGTGCGTTGAGTGCGTTTGGCATTCAAGCCGCGCAATTGGGTGGTGGTGATAAAAAAGGTAATGTGTTGTTTACCGGATACTTTTCTCCCGTGATGGAACTGCGTCATACACCAAACGACATTTTTAAGTACCCAGTTTATGGCAAGCCAAACTGCTCATCAGATTGTCCGACTCGCGCGGAGATCTACAATGGAGCACTAGATGGACAAGGTTTGGTGCTAGGTTACGCGCCTAATCGTATCGACCCATTTATGATGGAAGTGCAAGGCAGTGGCTACGTGCATTTTGAAGATGATGATACGTTGGAGTACTTTGCGTACGCGGGTAAAAACAACAAAGCTTACGTCAGCATTGGCCGCATTTTGATTGAACGTGGTGAAGTGCCGCGTGAAAAAATGTCCCTCAAAGCAATCAAAGAGTGGGTGATGGACAACGACGATGCGACAGTGCGCGAGTTGTTGGAGCAAAATCCTTCTTACGTTTTCTTTGCGCCAAAAGCAGAAGCGCCAGTAACAGGCTCGGCTGGTATTCCGTTGTTGCCAATGGCCGCGGTCGCGGGTGACCGTTCTATCTTACCAATGGGTACGCCAATCTTGGCGGAAGTGCCACTGCTGAATGCCGATGGTACGTGGAGCGGCGCGCATCAACTGCGCATGCTGATCGTATTAGACACAGGTGGTGCGGTAAAACAAAACCATTTGGATCTGTATCATGGCATTGGTGCGAGAGCAGGGACAGAAGCTGGGCATTACAAGCATTTTGGTCGAGTGTGGAAACTTGGGTTGGAAAACTCACCAACTCAAGCGCCTTGGGCTTTACCGCCAGAAAAGCTACAATAGCTCCCCAAGAAAGAGGAACTCCCTCTTATCTAGACATTTCATCAAAGAGTGCGTATAAATCGCACTCTTTGTTTTTCTATCGATCATCTGGACTTCAATATGCGTGAACTCGATACCCCTGCATCTGACAGCTACAATCAACGCTTTGGCGGCACTCGTCGTCTTTATGGCAACAGCGAAGTGGACATTCTTCGCGCTGCACACGTTTGTGTGATTGGTATTGGTGGCGTAGGTTCATGGGCGGTGGAAGCGCTGGCTCGTACGGGGATCGGTGAGCTAACTCTGATTGATATGGACGATGTTTGTGTCACGAACATTAACCGCCAAATTCATGCGATGACGGGCACCGTTGGCCAAAGCAAGATTGAAGTGATGGCCGAGCGTGTCAAATTGATCAACCCAGAGTGTAAAGTCAATCTGATTGATGATTTCATCACGCCAGACAATCAACATGAGTACTTAAGCAAAGAGTTTGATTACGTGTTGGATGCCATTGACAGCGTAAAAGCGAAGGCGTCTTTGTTGGCTTATTGCCGCAGCAACAAGATCAAAGTGATTACTACGGGTGGCGCTGGTGGTCAGGTTGACCCAACGCAGATCATGGTCGCTGATTTAACGAAAACGATCCAAGATCCTCTAGCGAAGAAGATCAAAGACACTTTGCGTCGTCATCATAACTTCCCTAAGAATCCGGCTCGTAAGTTTGGTATTGATTGCGTGTTTTCAACCGAGCAGCTGAAGTACCCTCAAGCAGACGGTTCAGTGTGCGGTGTGAAGTCGACAGCGGAAGGTCCAAAACGTATGGATTGTGCTAGCGGATTTGGTGCGGCAACTGTCGTAACCGCGACGTTTGGCTTTGTTGCGGTATCGCGAATCGTTGAGAAGCTGATTCAAAAACACAAGAAGTAGTTCAGCCAAAAAGCATCAAACAGAAGGGCACATTATGATCGATTTTCCTGCATCTCCATTTGGAACAGAAATCACCAGCGAAGACATTGTCGCAACGATGCAGCAATTTAAAGGCTGGGAAGATCGTTACCGTCAGGTTATTCAGTGGGGTAAAAAGCTGCCACTAATGCCAGAAGAGCTGAAATCAGAACAAGTTACCGTTTCGGGCTGTGAAAGCTTGGTGTGGTTAGTGAGCCAAGAGCAAGATGGCGTTTGGCATTTTTGTGCGGACTCCGATGCGCGTATCGTCCGTGGATTGATTGGCTTGGTAATGGCAGCTTATGACGGTAAAACGGCCGAACAAATTCAAGCATTTGATATTGATGCTTATTTTGATCAACTGGGGCTTGTCTCCCATTTAAGCCCGTCACGTGGTAATGGCTTGAAAGCTATTGTTGAGCAGATTAAGCAAACCGCCGTGTAATGAGCCATTTCCCCAGTTTTTAAAAAACGCCGAATAGCTTAGCTGTTTGGCGTTTTTTGTATCTGAGTTGAGACTGTGAGTATCGTGAGAATAAAAAATACGCACAAAAAGCGTTTTTGACTTTTTACCGACCATTATATTGATCTAGGACTATTATATTG
>NZ_WXWT01000406.1:0-2649 GCF_009904725.1 Vibrio sp. V43_P6S15P86 | reverse complement strand
GACTAATATTGCGCTTATTGCAATAAATTTTTTACTGGATATTTTTTTAACGGCCTTTTTCATCGGGTTTTCTTACTATCTTCTATGAAGTAATCGTTATAAAAGTAGTAAATAGATGGATAGTATTTTTTTACTAATTTTTCGTAGGTTCCATCTTTCTTTATTGAATCTAAATAACGATCAAATGCTTTGCGTAATTCCGGCGAGTTTTTACGGAATGCAACAGCCATTTTCTGATTTTCGGATACTGGACCAATGACTTTTATTTCACCTGGCCATTTTTCTAATGCAATTAACGTATCGGCGACGTCTAGTAATGTGCTTTCCGCATCATTTTTCATTATCGCTGGCACCATCTCATTAAGAAGACGAGCCCCATCAGGCAGTATGACTTTTGCGCCTGTGTCATATAAGTCATAAAGGTTAGGGTCCAAGCAAGAGTGCTCCAACGCTAACACTTCGCGACCATGAATAAGCTGCTTGACGGTTTTTACATCTTCATCAACCGAACCACTGGGTTTAATCGGACTCAGCGTGGAATCTGTTCTGGAAACTAACCAAACGCCTGACGGGAAGTAATCTTGTGAAAAATCTAAAACTTCAGAGCGCCAGTCAAGAATGGTAACGCCATTTGCGATCAAGTCACCCTCGATTGGAACACTTTCTCCCACAACGGCTTGCTTATTATGGTATTGAACATCTTGGCCCGTCAGCTTACCGACCATATCGCTCCACTGAGCTGGAACATATTGGTACTTAACGCCCAACGACTTGGCAAAGCCTTTTACTATCTCTACATCTAAGCCAGTCAAGGTTTCCACTTCACCTTGTTCAATATAAGAAACGAAGTTAGCGTACGGCACACCAATATGGCGCAACACTCCGCGATCACGGATCTGTTGTAAGTCGTCTGCCCAAGCGGAAGAGGACATAACAGAGGCCGCCATAAGCGCCATCGCCGCTAAAGTTCTTTTGAATGTTTTGACTGACATAATAATATCCTTACCTTTCACAAAGCGCCCAATAACGGGCGCTTGAGTGATAAACAACGATGTTAGAACGACGAGTAATACAAATTCGTCATCGCCACCACGAGCCCTTCAACATCCTGCTCGTCATGGAACAAGTGCGTGGAGATACGGAGTGCGTAAGTATCAAAGTCATCATCTTTATGCAGCTTAAAGCTGGTTGTTCGAATGATATAGCCATATTCTTCACGCAGACGATCTCTGAATTCAGTCAATATGTCTTCATTCGTCACATCAGAGAATGGGTTAACTGTGGTTAAGCCACTCGTTAAACCTTCCACGTTTGGCGAGTACATTTGGGCTTGTGGCAAGTACTCTTGAAGTAAGGTTTTACACAAACTACCAAGACTTAGAACACGTTCCTCAATGCGGTCACGACCAATCTCATCCCACATTTTGCAGCTATCAACTAACGCTTGTTTCGCAGGATAGTTGTCGTTCCCGATGTACTGCATCTGTAATTGTTTGCCTAAGTAATCAGCATGAGAAAGTGAAGAGTTGATCAACCACAACGGGTTTTCACGATCACTCCAATACTCATTCAAGCGATTGGCGTTATCACGTACGTACAAAATACCGGTTGCGCCAGGACCACACTGCCATTTGTGACCAGAACCTGCATAGAAATCACAATCCATATCATGGAAATCGAGGTCAAACATACCGACAGTATGCGCTCCATCTACAAGCGTAGGCACACCATATTCTTTCGCTAAAGCACAAATGGCTTTGGCTGGTAACGCCGTTCCCGTTTTATAGGTGATATGAGAGAACATGATGAGGCGAACGTTTTGATGCGCATCAAGGGCGTCGCGGAAAGCTTGGATGTAATCTTGTTCAGAAACGTCTTCAGTACCGGTAAATACTGGTAGTTGAATTTCAACAACATCGACGCCAAAACGATGTTTTGCGACGTTCATCGGTGATGTTGCAGCCATATGCTCATGGTGCGTTGTTAGAATCACATCGCCTGGTTCAAAGTGTAAGCCGTTAATGATCGAACATAGACCATCAGTAGTATTGCGGCTGAGAATGATTTCTTCTGGGTTAGCACCAAAGCCAGGCGCTACTTCTTGAACCATCTCAGAGACATAAGGCCAAGAGCCAAACTTGCCCTTCATATCCCAAGGATACTTAGCCACCAACTTGTTGTTATGCTCGTAATCTTGAAGAACTTGTCTTGGCATAGAACCCGTTGTGCCAATGTTCATGTAAGTCGTACGTTTATCCAAAACGAACTGTCGTTGCACTTTACGCCAAAAGCGCTTATCGTGTTTTCTACCTAGCCCGCGGCTGCTCCAATCAATTTTCTGTTCTCGTGCTTGAACTGCGCCCGAGAAAGCGGAAGCACTCACACCAGCAACAACAGCTCCTGTTGCGCCTTTCAGAAAATTACGGCGGCTGCTATTAGTCTGAATAGATTCCTTGTCTTTCATCTTTTTCAATCCTTGTCGGAAATTAGCCATATTATTAATTTTAAGTGCGTAACTATCTGTTACTAAAACATTATTACCCATTAAAACCAGAGTTTAATTTTTTCCTCTGCCATTAAGTGACTTTAGTTCCAATTTTTTATCTTATTTGATGATATAAGCAACAGTTTGACCACAAACCTATAAAC
>NZ_WXWT01000147.1:0-2688 GCF_009904725.1 Vibrio sp. V43_P6S15P86 | reverse complement strand
GCACCACTTATTAAAATTTGTTCCTCCTTAGCTCAGTTGGTAGAGCGACGGACTGTTAATCCGCAGGTCACTGGTTCGAGTCCAGTAGGAGGAGCCATTTTTCAGTTAGTAAGTCGATTACTTATTAACGAAAATGTGCCGACTTAGCTCAGTAGGTAGAGCAACTGACTTGTAATCAGTAGGTCACCAGTTCGATTCCGGTAGTCGGCACCACTTATTAAAATTTGTTCCTCCTTAGCTCAGTTGGTAGAGCGACGGACTGTTAATCCGCAGGTCACTGGTTCGAGTCCAGTAGGAGGAGCCATATTAGAAAAAGCCGTATCTCTTGATACGGCTTTTTTGCATTGGTTTAAAGTCAAACTCTTTTCTACTCATGTCACTCAGGAAAGAAAATCAGAGTTTAGATCATTACCTTGAAGGCATCGCTTAACTTAGAGTGGAATATCTGCTCACCAACAACTCTGCTTTCTATCGATAGTCCCACCATAAGCAATGTTCACCAATAAATAATAATCATAGTGGGTGGCACACATCTCCCAGATCAAAAAAGCCAGGTAAAACCCAGCTTTTTGCTTAAATCAACCAACTCAGCTTAAACCACCGAGACAAATATACTTTGTCTCCAAATATTCATCGAGCCCTTGTTTCGCACCTTCTCGGCCAACTCCTGACTCTTTCACTCCACCAAACGGGGCCACCTCAGTAGAAATAATCCCCTCATTGACACCAACCATGCCGTATTCCAGACCTTCGCTGAAAGCAACAATACGCTTGAAGTTATTCGTGTAGAAGTAACAAGCCAAACCATACTCTGTGTCATTCGCCATTCCGAGAACTTGTTCATCATTCTCAAAGGTAATAATAGGTAACACAGGCCCGAATAGCTCTTGCTGAACAATCGACATATGCTGCTTGACGCTATCCAAAAGAACGGGTTCCATAAAGCGCCCAGAGCGTCTCTGCGGAGAGTTGGCAATAGAAGCTCCTTCTTGTACGGCTTGATCGATCACTGCCTCTAGGCGATGTTTAGAAGCCATCGTAATAACAGGACCTAATGTGACACCTTTCTCTAAACCATTACCAAGCTGTAATTTGTTTAACTTCGACAATACTTTTTCAATAAAAGCCTGTTTTACATCTTCATGGACATACAGCCGATTGGTACAAACACATGTTTGCCCTGCATTACGGAACTTCGAAGCGACAAGCCCTTCCGCAGCCGCATCTAAATCTGCATCGTCAAAAACAATAAAAGGTGCATTACCACCTAACTCCATCGAAACCGCTTTGACAGAGTCACTGGCTTGTTTCATCAAAATCTTCCCGACTCGCGTAGAGCCCGTAAAAGAAACTTTCTTAATCCTAGGATCAGTACTTAGTACTTGGCCAAACTCAGCAGCCTGCTCTGATAACACCACAGGAAGCAGTTCTTTTGGGATTCCCGCCTGATAAGCTAATTCAACAACAGCAATTGCAGTAAGAGGGGTAAGCTCAGAGGGTTTAATCAGCATACCACAGCCTGCCGCCAGGGCTGGTGCTGCTTTTCTTGTAATCATCGCAATAGGGAAGTTCCACGGCGTAATTGCAGCGCATACCCCTACAGGCTGGCGAATAGCAGACAGACGTCGATCTGTCGTGGGTGCAGGTATAACTTCGCCATAAGCACGTTTGGCTTCTTCTGAGAACCACTCGACAAAAGAGGCGCCATACATCACCTCTCCTTTACTCTCGGTTAATGGTTTTCCCTGCTCTAAGGTAATAACTGTGGCAATGTCTTCTGCATTATCAAGGAGTAATTGATACCACTTTTTCAAGCGACGAGAGCGCTCTTTGGCACTTAACTTTGCCCAACGAACTTGATCAGTTTTACACTGACCAATGAGAGTATCTAACTCCTCTAGACTACTAGGCTTTAACCGAACTAACTCTTGCTCAGTTGCAGGGTTGATGACCACAATTCCCTCTTCGGAAGACCATTGCTTAAATACGGATTTCAAGGTTTCATTTTTTATTTGTTGCATCATCAAACTTACTCCTACGAGAACTCCTCTTAGGTTAATCGTTACTAGCAAGATCAGCAAAGAAAACAAAGTTTTCTAAAAACATGAATGTTCGAATGACTTTACTCTCTTAACAGTCTAGACGCTCATTCTCTTCCAATGACTAAATCAGACTAGCGGTAACAAACTCCAGCAATCCATTCTCGTAGGAACTATCCAGAACACTAGAACGATGAATATTTGCGAAGTAGCAGTAGAACCCCCTTGCTAGAGAAAAGCGTTAACGAAATACGCAGTGACAGAGTGCAGACAACGAGCTAGCTTATGCGGATTCATCAGTCTCCAGCATTTACTATAAGGTTCGAATCTGTAGAGATATGGGCAAGATTACATTCAACTAGAATTGTGCAATTCGGTTGTGGGTAAAGCTGGCACTACAGATACCAAAAATCTTAGTCTTTCAAGTGAAGCTTAATATAAGTGGCAGCGGTTCTGGGCTACTGACAGGCCTTTTCCGCGGGACTCATTCGATTAAAGGAAAAAGTATACTCGTATTAACGAAAAAGCCCCAGTCGAAAGACTGGGGCTTAATATAAGTGGCGGAGTGGACGGGACTCGAACCCGCGACCCCCGGCGTGACAGGCCGGTATTCTAACCAACTGAACTACCACTCCGCAGTGGTATCACT
>NZ_WXWT01000148.1:0-2696 GCF_009904725.1 Vibrio sp. V43_P6S15P86 | reverse complement strand
GGTTTCCAATAGTGCAATCTGCAATTAACTTATTACTGAGTATGAGTTCGTTTAGTTTTTAACAAAAAGCTGATATCAAAATTATCTTTTAATATCAGCAAATTGGTAGTTTTTTGCGTAACCCCGAGAATGAAGATTGGAAACATGCCAGACGCAATGCCCTCTAGCCCTAACATTTACAAAACGATATTTTGCGTGAGCCTGATTACATGTTCACTTTTTTGTATTGTGTTATTGGCTTTACTCGTATGTTTGCCATCCCCATCGTTGCTATCCTATCTCGGCTATGCTGACTCTGTTGCAATTGCTAATGCTGATAATATTCATGATCCATTTACATCTCATATTGTTGGTGAATTAGTTAAAAGCGGGACGCTTATCAGCCTCAAAGATGTGTGGTCATTTCAAACTGGCTTTTATCAAACAATAATCACTTTTCTTATAGCTATCAATGCTCTCATTGCTGCAATATCAGTAATTTACATAAAAAGCACTTCGGAAGAAAAAGCTGAAGAAATTACGAAAAAGTATATGCATAGCAATACATTTAATTACATATTAAATGAAAAGGTTGAGAATGAAGCAGAGTCTCGGCTTAGAATTGTACAAAGCGATCTAAACGCTACAGCTGGTGATTTTGAAAGATCACTAGGGACTGTAGACGACGCTCTTGAACGATTAGAACTTTTAGAAACAGAAAATCAGACTTTACGCCAACAAATAAAAGTCATTTCGGAACGTGTTGCTGAGTTAGACACATCCGAATCAGCAGGCAAAGAAGCTCTACTAGTCAGAAAGGAATAACAGATGGCATTCGTTAGAAAAGCGGCTAGAAAAACTCAAGCTACTACAGAATTTGAAGAATTATCTACTCCTGAACATCTAATAGCACTAGCTGAAGACAAAGGGGTAGATACCGATCCAATTAATGTATCTGAATTGGCTAGACAATTAGGGATAATGGTTAGGTATGAGCCAATGCAAGATGAAGAGTCGGGTTCACTAAAAAAAGAGAAAAAATCAGGTAACTGGGTGATGACTGTCAATTCATTACATCATCCCCATAGACAAAGGTTTACGATAGCTCACGAAATTGCACATCGTATTCGACATGCGGCGAACAGTGATAGTTTTGAAGATACAACTTTTTTTAGAAACGGCGAGACAAACTGGATGGAAGCTGAAGCAAATGATTTTGCTGCGTCATTGCTGATGCCTAAAGAAGCTTTCGACAATTTCGTTACTAACGTATCGTCAAAGGTAGAAGATGTTGCTATGCACTTTCAAGTTTCTTCTCATGCAGTTCGAATTAGGGCTAAAGTTCTAGGTTATGATGGGCATAATCTATGAGTGATTTTATCTATTTTCCGATAATCAAGACTAGAGATGGTGAACTTCGTTGTTTTGAGCATATCAATGATGATGACTTTTCAAAAATCCTGCCTATTTACGAACTAACTAAATCGAGAAAAACGAAAAAAGCGCCTGATGGTGATATCTATCGCCGAATGAAGCAAATTGCAGAAATTCAAGGAAAGAGACCGTTCATACTGGATTTAAGTACAAATGAAAAGTATATCAACCCACAGATAGAACAACTGTTATCGGAACACAATGGTTTTAAGGAGTGGCAGTATTTTCTTTTTGATCTTCATTGTGAACTAAACATAATACCTATGGTACATTTGTATGAAGATGATGATGGTAGATTTGACGATGTTGAAGAGTTTGTAAGAAATGCATCTGCTAAAGCTAATTTTCTTGCTGTTAGACTACCATATGATCTAAGTGATGAAGAAGTTGAATATTATCTAACGCCTATAGCAAACAACTTAAGTAAAAACTGTAAACTGTATGTAATTCTTGATGCAGAGTTCGTAAGAATGAAAGCTGTGAATGATGTGGTAGATACTTTTCTTGAGGCGTGTTCTGGTACAGAGTCATTTACAGACAAAATCGAAGATGTTGTCATGCTTTGCTCAAGTTTCCCTTCAAATGTTGCTCAGACTGGTGGGGAAGACGTTGCAGGAAAATTTAGGATTTGCGAAGAAGACATATATCAAGGTATCAGTGAAGAATTTCCAATTAAATATGGAGACTACGCTTCAATTAATACAGAGCAAATTGAAATGAAAGGTGGCACCTTTGTTCCTAGAGTAGATGTAGCAACTTTGGATGGGAAGTCATTTACTTATAAAAGGTATCGTCGAAATAATGGGGGATACGTAAAAGCAGCGCAGCACACGCTTGCAGATACGACATCATATACCTCACTCGGAGTATGGGCTGATGAAGAGATAGCTGCGGCAGCGAATGAAAACCCATCGGGTATCAGTCCTGCATTTTGGATATCAGTACGTATGAATTACTACATCAAAAGTCGGCTATTATTGAGAGAATCAAACGATTCTTCGCTTTAGCAAGGATGGCGCTTTTTTTGTAATTGTATAGATGTCATCTGAAGTCAAATGCTGAGTGGTTTCTTGTTTCAACAGTTTAGATGCCACTCCATATCTGTCATTAAATTCGTGTCTTGATAGTATCCTTAGTGACTCAACTGTATTGTTTTTTGATACAAATTCACATAGCTCATGCTTTGATCTCAAGTGATTTCCTTTTGCTAAAGTCATTAACTTTGGAACACTTAATGCGCTGGATAGTACTTTTTTATCATGGCGTTTGAACTGCTTAGATTG
>NZ_WXWT01000082.1:0-2704 GCF_009904725.1 Vibrio sp. V43_P6S15P86 | reverse complement strand
TGATAATGAAGTAATAAATAGAACTTTGAAAATAAGAAATGGATATAGTTATTCACCTATTAAAGGGTATCGAAAAACATGGGAACGATTTACCCAAGCGCTCGACAATGAAGGGGTTGCCTTGGCTGATAAAGGTGAAGATCCACGATGGATGAAAATATTCATCTCGCTTGAAACCTTTATTGAGCCACGTCAAAGTGTAATTAAGAACTTCAAAGTATGGATTGGTGACACTTGTTATGGGTGGAGTGATTTTAAAAGGTATTTGGTCGGTTTGAGCGCAAAAGCCTCGTGGTTATGTTTAGCGCTATCAGGGATGCGTGTAGACGAGTTGTACAAAATTAGTCCTGTCTATGGGGCGCAAAAAATGATGTTCGATAAAAATGGCTGTGAATCCGATACTGGTAATGAAACTATTTACTTTTTAAGTACACGCCAATCAAAAATTACTCAAAACAGCCAAACTAAAAACGACACCTTTGTTACCACCGAAATGGGTTGGAAAGCATTTCATGTGTTAAATTCCATTCATACGCCTTATCGAAACAGGTTTGCAGAAAATGACAGACATCGAATGTTTGCAAATTTGGCTAACAATCAATATTTCAAGCCTGTAAAAAAGGACGCGCTAGGTAAATCAATCAAAGATAATTTTAATGAAGACAAGTTTGATTTTATTCTGACGGTTGAAGATATAGGCTATTTACAA
This sequence comes from Vibrio sp. V43_P6S15P86, assembly GCF_009904725.1. Taxonomy (NCBI): domain Bacteria; kingdom Pseudomonadati; phylum Pseudomonadota; class Gammaproteobacteria; order Vibrionales; family Vibrionaceae; genus Vibrio; species Vibrio sp. V43_P6S15P86. Next base: position 1,995 of record NZ_WXWT01000082.1, on the reverse strand, counting down.
GCCTCAGACCCAGCCCAGAAGTCCTTTAAACAGGGAGATAAGTTTCACTTCACGCCACATCAGGCAAGACGCTCACTTGCTTATTACCTAATTGGTTATGAGCTATGCTCTTTCCCTGCTTTGAAGCAACAGTTGTCACATCTTTCGATGGCGATGACGAGATGGTATGCCCGTAATGCCCATTCATTTGAACTGCTTTACAGTGAAATTAGAAAAGAGCGGATCACTCAAAAGGCTGAAATTTTTTCTCGTATATATCAAAAAATGGCGAACGGTGAACGGATTGCAGGTGGTAAAGGTCAAGCAATAGTTTCTGAAATCAGTCGTGAAGGTGAAAGCTATTTTGAAAATGGGGTCAACAAACGCAAGTTATCAATTGATTATTGGATAGACCAGTTAACTAACGGTAAGTCGCACTTACATGCCGTTGCTCCTGGTATGTATTGCACCAACACTCAATGTTCAATGCGCATCAATATTGATTTAAGTGAGTGTGTGGACTGCGAATACGATTTTATTGAAAACGCTGTTTATGCCGAATCTTCTCGCATGGATGCGATGAGAAATATTGAGTTTCTAAAAGAATGCGGTGAATTGAACTCTAGTGCCGCAACTAAATACTTTATGCAGGTAAAAGCGGCAGAGGCGATCATGGATGATTTGGGATTCGACCATGATAAGTATGAGTTTGCAGAAGATGTGCGGAGTTTAGTTATAAACACGATAATGGTGGCGTAAGACATGACAGATAGAACGGAATTAAGCTCAACAGAAAAGCAGTTGAGAGAAGCTCTGAAGCGCCTTATTGACAAACAGCCGACCCACAGGGAGTTGAAGCGAAAACTAAGTGCCAACAAACTCAAGATTGTTGTTGCTAATGTTGAAAAAGAGGCTGGGCTATCTAATGGTGCAGCAAAGCGTTATCCCGAAACAAAAAAAATGATTGAAGGCGCAGAAGCAGAGCGTATTCATGGATCGAGCGATGTGTCAGGTGAAGTTGTGCGTGCTCACCCGATTTATATCAAAGCTAGAGAGGATTTAGAAAAAGCTAAAGAGGAAGTAAAAAAACTCAAAGCAGAGTTAGAGCAGAAAGATGGAAGACTTACTCATTACAAAGAACTTTTAAAGTCTCAAGCCGCAAGAATGCATCAAATGAATGTTGCCATGTGGAATGACATACCTGAAGAAAACAAGCATGTTGAAGTAATTATTGATGTGCAAGACATGGGATCTCAAGACAATATTTTAGCCTTCAAAAAGCGTGAGAAATTGAATTAGTATTGTTAGCGTAGCGATCTAACTCACGGTAGAGAGTGCAAACAAACTGGTCAATTTATTTACATTCCTTAAAACACTCAAAATAAACGATAAGCCTTGACGATGGTGTAAAACGATATGTAAATAATCAGATGTAAAGTAACTGTTGCTTTGTTTTACAACTCATAGGGAGCTGCGCTCTATGAAAATTGGCTATGCTCGTGTCTCAACAGATGACCAAGAGCTTCAAGCCCTGTTGGAGAGCTGATCTTTCACATTTTCGGTGCTATCGAGCAATTTGAACGCTCCCTGATTCGCGAAAGAACCAAGGCGTGCTTAACCGCAGCCAAAAGGCGCGGGGAAAATGTAGGTAGAAAGCCAAGTATGTCTAAGACAGATATGTGAGATTAGCTGCTGGTATGCTACATAGCGATTCAATCACCAAAACTGAAGTAGCAAAACATTTTGGTGTATCAAGACCGACCTTAGATAAAGCACTGAAAAACATATCTTTGGAGGAAGCGTAAAGATGCTGGTTTTAGCCACATTAGATGAATTAGTCTCAATGCAATTTGTCAGGTTGTCCTAAATCAGTTCTGCCGCATTGCTAGTTGGAAAAAACCGCACACAAACTCTCAGTCCAATTTTTTCTTATTTCAACTTATTTATTTAACATTTGATATTAATTGTATTTATTAGTTACAATTCAGCTCGTTTAAGGGAGTAGCCTTCCACTAC
>NZ_WXWT01000432.1:0-2706 GCF_009904725.1 Vibrio sp. V43_P6S15P86 | reverse complement strand
ACCGTTGAATTAAAAAGAATGGCAGAGCGAGACCCTCTAACTCAACTACTGAATCGCCGAGCATTCAACGATCATTTGCTTAATCAGATAAACAAAGGTGTTAACTTCGCCTTGGTTGGTTTTGATATCGACCACTTCAAAGTGATTAATGACAAACACGGCCATTTAGGTGGAGATGAAGCGTTACAACATGTCACTAAGCTGGTCAGTGCTAATTTAAAACCGGGAGATAAGTTTTACCGAGCTGGTGGTGACGAGTTTTGTATTATTTCTAAAGTCATTGATAGAGCAGTGCTAGAAGCTTACCTAGAAAAATTACGGAGTGTTGTGGCAAGTACGGCTTTTGATTATGGTGATGCGTCAATCATCTGTACGTTGAGTATCGGTGCGGTTATCCATAAAGAAGAAGATCCTGAGAGCTTGTATCACAAAATGGATAGTCAACTCTATTTGAGTAAAAAAAACGGCCGTAATAATGTGTCGATCGGCGATTAAATGGGCGCACAAATTCGAGTTTTACGCCGTGTTACGATAGAATCGCACGCTTTAAATTTTTATGTTAGGAACCAAGGCAAACTATGAACCATAACCGTATTGTATGCTTCGATTTAGAAATGTGTTGCTGGAACGAAAATGGCGTCGGCAGCACGGGTGAAATTATCGAAGTGGGGTTAGCTGAAATAGATTTGTCTAAAGGTGAGATAGTCAAGCGTGCTCAATACTACGTGAAACCAGAACACGATGAAGTGTCTCTGTTTTGCGCTGAGTTAACGGGCATCACACCACGTAAGATTGAAAAACAAGGACGCCCACTAGAAGAAGTGCTTAAATCCATGGTTAAGAACTTCGGTGGTCGCAACAAAATCTTTGCATCTTGGGGGCGAGATGACCTCATTCTTCTAGAAGAGTGTAAGCACAAAGGTATTGAAGCACCGTTCACAGAGTTCATCAACTTAGCGACACTCTACCGTATTCAAAATCGTCTTAAAGATAAACGTATAGGCCATCGAGCCGCTCAAGAAGCAAAAGGAATAGACTGGGAAGGGCGTCAACACTCTGGCTATGTAGATGCATACAACTTAGCTAAGCTTGCTTTGACCATGTTTTAGTTATTCGAACCTAGCTAGCTTGTAATTAAATAATCATCCAACCATTGTTGTTTTGTCATGCAGTCTGTTTAGTGTGGAAAGAGCTAAACACATACCTTGACCAGTATTTTAATAACAATGTCGTTGGCTTATTGAAAAACGCGCAGAGTGCGCGTTTTTTTATGGCTACAGAAGCGATATCTGTTGTCATTCTAGGGGTAGCTTAGAGTTAGCCAGCGACTTATATACTCATCTCGTCACTTTACTGAGACTGTAACTTCGCTCGAATGAACTCGCTGTGATCAACATAGAGTAGCTCTGCTGTTTTACGGATCACCGCGTCTTCTAGCGGGTCAATTTCGCCGTCTGCGTAAGCGACTTCCCACATGCTTTTGATTAAGTTGTAACGAGTTTCTTGAGTCAGTTCTCTTAGTTGAGAGGTAAAGTCGTACAGCGAAGCGGAATCTTTTATTTTCTGTTGCGCTTGCTCTAACAAAGTATTTGATTCTTCTTCATTTAACGAAAGCAGTTTCATCAATAAAGAGCGCTTTGTTTCTTGTTCTCTATCATCGACACTATGGTCTGCACCAGAAACTTCACAAAGCAAACACGCGATAGCCATGTTAGGGGAAAGTGTGTTGGTTTGGCTTAAATCAGAGCCATCAATGAGTTGTTTAAATAATGATGTGAGAGAATTAAACATAATGAACACCGAGCTATTGTTTATTTGGTTAACATGGTAATAAATACGGAAGATCTCAAGGTGCGATACCAAATTTAGCACGTCGTTGACATTTAAGCACGGCCACTTTCTCCCCAAAAAACCTAAACTCCTGAGTTAGTTCAAGGTGACTTGCCTCTTACAAAGGGCAAGTCATTTTGGGATTGATACTCAGCTTTCAGCACGTGTCGGTGGAAAATGAACTTCGTCACCATCACTCGTCAGAATACTAATTTGACTTGGTTTGCCTTCATCATCAAGACGTAGCTCACCAATGGCACTATGGTTAACCAAGCGATAAAAGTTGTGCGTACTTGGTGCGCGTTTGTAAATCTTGAGTCGTTTACGTTTTGTGAACCAGTTTAAAGGTGAGCGAGGGCTGTATAGCAGTCTATCTAGGCCATCACAAATATTGAGCAGTTGTGTAGGGAACTGATTTTTAATTCCACTACAGGTGATTTGATAGATATTCGGACTGTTTTTTCGATAGCGGAGCTTAATATCGTATGCAAAAGAGTAGTGTACGTCGCCAGAGAGAATAACAAAGTTAGTTGGTGTCTTTGTGTGTGTGAAAATACTAATAAGAGTATTCGCACTTCCGGGGTGAGCCATCCAGTTTTCAGCATCAACCATCAATGGTTTACCAAGCATGGTCACCACACGTTGTAGTGCTTCGATAAATTTCACACCAAACATTGGCGCGGCAGAAACAATAACAACTTTGTCTTGGTGCACGAGTTCTTGGTGGAACTCAATCATCGCTTCCCAGTCCATTAAGCCAGAAGGTTTGTTCATTTTAGACTCAGAACGCCAGCGTCTGGTTCGTGTATCTAGCACGACAACTTTTGGTGTCGTAGGAATGGTGTAGTGCCAATTCTCAAAGCGATATAAATATTG
>NZ_WXWT01000465.1:0-2720 GCF_009904725.1 Vibrio sp. V43_P6S15P86 | reverse complement strand
ATTACAATTTTTCTAAACAGCTACCTCAGACTTTCCAACATAAACTTGTGTGTGATTAAAGGCTGTTTTCAACTATTACATAACCGCCAATCATAGGAGCTTGTTTTTATGAGGAGCGCAGCTTTAGCAGTCATTTTTGTCATCGTTGGTTACTTTTCATCGGCGTACGCTGTCGACTCTCCAATTCCAAAAGATAATCCGTAATACGGTCAGTGGTTCACCGTCACCGGAATTGACGGTGAACCTGTTGAAGGTCAGCTTCCGAAAGGTATCATGCCGAGTGTTGGTAATTTCGAGTACACGGTGAAATATCAAGCAGCTTTAAACTTAGTCCAAGCTTTTGAACGCCAGCGCCTTGCCATGATGATGCCACGCACCCATTCATCCAGAGCGATAGCCATCCAAGCCCCGAACACGCCGTAACCCATGTGAATACCAAAGATGTAGGAGAAAAACACGCCTAATCCCCACATACTCAAAATCCCCATTTGCACCGGGAACTTAATATCGCCTGCACCTTTCAGGGCCGAGATAAAGATCAGGTTAAACACACGCCCCGCTTCAAGCACAATTGAGCCCATCACCAATACACCCGCCAACGCCAAAATTTCCGGTTGATCGGTAAATACGTGCAGTATCTCTTCTCTAAACAGGTAAATCAGTGTGGTTGCCGCCGTTGACGCCACAAATCCCACCAAGAAGTAGACTTGTACGCGTTTTAAAATGCTGCTCACCCACCCTTTACCGATGTAATAACCGGTCTGGATTTGCGCTGCCTGACCAATCGCTAAAGCAAACGCGAACGAGAAACGGGCAATGTTTTGCGCATAAGTAAACGCCGCCAGCGACGATGTACCCATTTGCACCACAAAGTACACAATACAGATCTGCGCCATGTTGTAAGACAGCACTTCGCCCGCGTTCATGCCGCCGATTTTCAGGATCTTCTTATAAACGTCTTTTGGCACTTGCTTAAGCTTGGACATTGGTAGTTCAATGCTGCTGCGCTGCAAAATTACGCCCAATAGCAACATACCAATCACTTGGCTGATCACAGTCGCCATCGCCACACCTTGCACGCCATACACAGGCAAGCCAAACGGTTGGTAAAGCGCAATATAGTTACCGATGATATTAAACACACCGGAGATCAGGTTCACCACCATTGGAGAGCGCGAGTAACCATGGCTACGCAGAATCGTGGTAAAGACAATGCCTATCGTGACGTTGAACGTCATCGCACCGCTGATCAGCAAGTATTCCCGTGCGTACTGCTCAACCTGCGCTTCTAACCCGTAATACGGTAAGATAAACACCGCACCAATCACAGCAACTACACTCAAGAACGCACCGACAATCACGGACAACGCAACACTGGCAACACCCACATCAACCGAGTCTTGCTCACGCCCCGCGCCGTTGTACTGAGCAATCAGAATCCCCGTTCCGCTGCTGACAAAAGTAGATACAATGATCAGGAAAAACGTTAATTGCGTGATCACCCCTACCGCAGACACCGCTTTGTCCGAGTAGCCACTTAGCATGAACACATCACTGGTTCCTAAAGCCGTCCGTAGCAAAATTTCGACAAGTATCGGCCAAGCCAATGCCACGATGGACATACGCTGGTTGATATTCTGGCTTTTAGGCATGTGTTTGACCTTTCCTAAAACTAAAAACTGCCCCACAGAGAACTGTGAAGCAGTTTGAGTTATCGACTAATTTTGTGCGCGGATTGTATAACTTTTAAACGCAAAGTCACGTTACTTTTAGGGGTATTTACAAGAAACATTCCCCACCATTTACCCAGCAACAACAAAACCATAAGCTTACGTTATCATTTATTGTTTACTGCTTGATTATTTTGATTTTTTCCAGCTCTAAACCCGGCTTAACAAAGTCGATATCTAGGGTGTAGAACCCTGGATTCAACTTCACCTTCAAACCTTCTACAGTAATCAGTTCACCATCCGTGCCATGCATTGGTAACGTCATACTAAAGTCTCCATTGAGGAATAGACTGCAAGAAGATTGCGCCAGAGAGTCACGCTCGTACTTCATCATGCCGTTGAACTGGTATACACCTTCCTCGTCCACCTTAAGCACAACCGAAGCGTTCACTTTCGTATTCAAGGTAATTTCCTGTTCAACGGAATGCGTTTCTTCACTTGGTTGCTCAGTTTGTGCAATAAAGGTTTTGATTGGCTCGTAAGCTTTCAGCGGTCGTTCCATGACTGGAGCGGCCATTATGAAGCGACAGATATTCATCGCAGAGCGCTGCAACTCACCAATGGTCAGCGTGCCGTTTTCTAGCGCTTGTAGCGTGTCATCGCCCATCGAGTTGCTCTCTGCACCATCATTCTCGACCACCATGTAAAGATCGTTTTGTGCACGCACCATAAATGAAGTAAAGGTTTTACTCTCTTCACCCGCTTCGATTGGGTCATTCATCTTCGCCCACCAATCCGTCATCACAATGCCGGTGTAGCCCCACTCATTACGTAGAATAGTGGTGTTTAAGTCGTAGTTGGATGCCGCCCAATGCCCATTCACTGGGTTGTAAGACGTCATGATGGTGGTCGCATTACCTTGCTTCACTGCCATCTCAAACGGCTTGATATGGATTTCACGCAGTGCACGCTCAGACATGATGCTGTCCACATCCACACGAGCGGTTTCCTGATCGTTCGCCGCATAGTGTTTGATGGTGCCCGATACGC
>NZ_WXWT01000127.1:0-2724 GCF_009904725.1 Vibrio sp. V43_P6S15P86 | reverse complement strand
CATTATCAACTGTTGGCGCATCGTTAACACGATTCACAACCAAGCTATCACTGTCGCTAGCCGTTGGATTAACACCATCCGACACTGACGCGCTGATAGTCAGGTCTTTAAGGTTAAGTTCATCGTTGTTAACCGCGTCAACACCCGCTTGAGTTAGCTTGACTTCATTGCCAACCAACACGAAGTAGCCGTTTGAGTTGTTCTCTAAAGAAACGGTTAATTGGTCTTCTGGCGTATCAGTATCACGAACCGTTAAGGTTGCGACTACCGTATCCGTGCTCACTGCGTCTTCAGTGATGCTTTCTACGGCATCAACTTTGATAGTTGGCGCATCGTTTACTGGGTTAACGCTAACTACCACTTTCGCTTCGTCGGTCAATTGACCATCCGTTACGATGTAGGTAATTTCAGCGTCGCCATTGAAGTTTTCTGCAGGAGTGAAAACGAGTTTTCCATCCACCACTTCAACCGTACCCTGCTCTTTAGGTACAGAGGCTGATTCAATACTCAGCTTATCGTCATCCACATCGCTGTCGTTTGGCAGAACATCAATAGTAACTGCGGTGTCTTCTTGTGTCGTAGCGATGTCATCTTTCGCCACTGGCGCGTCGTTGACCGGTGTTACATTGACTTCAACGGTGGTGGATTCCGATACCCCGCCTGATGTCACGACATAAGTGAACGTATCTTTGCCGACGTAGTTATCATCTGGTATGTAGGTCACAGTTCCGTCAGGGTTGACCGAGACCGCGCCGTTAGCTGGGCCTTTACTGGTATCAAGCGACACCACTTTATCGTCGCCTTCGAACGTGTCGTTATCTAAGACCTTGATGATGGTCGCCGTGTCTTCCACAACCGTCGCTTTGTCTGCCACGATGTCCGCCACAGGCGCAACTGTGAAGTTCACCGTTTGGCTAACGCTTTCACCGCTTGGATCAGTGGCAGTAAACGTTAGGATATCTGAGCCGTTCCAGTCCGCGGTTGGAGTGAACGTAGCAATGCCATTGACGATCGCCACTTGAATGTTGCTGTTGCCAGAAACGCTGAAGCTCAGCTCGCCATCAACGTTATCCACATCGCTGAAGGCCGTATTCAGATCGATCGTGTATGGAGTGAAATCTTCCGCCAAGGTTTGGTCTGCAATGCTACTCTCAACCACAGGCGTGTCGTTCACCGCATTTACTGTAACGGTCACCTTCGCTTCGTCGGTCAATTCACCGTCCGTAACGATGTAGGTGATTTCAGCGTCGCCATTGAAGTTCTCGGCCGGAGTGAAAACAAGTTTGCCATTCACCACTTCAACCGTACCCTGCTCTTTAGGAACAGAGGCTGATTCAATACTCAGCTTGTCGCCATCCACATCAGTATCGTTTGACAGAACATCAATCGTGACAGCGATATCTTCTTGTGTTGTTGCCGTGTCATCTTTCGCCATTGGCGCATCGTTCACTGGCGTCACATTGACTTCAACGGTAGTGGATTCAGACACACCGCCTGATGTCACGACATAAGTGAACGTATCTTTGCCGACGTAGTTATCATCTGGTATGTAGGTCACGGTGCCATCAGGGTTGACCGAGACCGTGCCGTTAGCTGGGCCTTTATTGGTATCAAGCGACACTACTTTATCTTCGCCGTCAAACGTGTCGTTACCTAAGACGTTAATGACGGTTGGCGTGTCTTCGACTACATCCGTGCTGTCAGCCTCGATGTCGACTACTGGTGCAACCGTAAAGTTCACCGCTTGGCTGACGCTTTCACCACTTGGATCGGTAGCAGTAAACGTTAGGGTTTCTGAACCGTTCCAGTCTGCTGTTGGTGAAATGGTCGCGATGCCGTTTTCAATCGAAACCAACACGTTGCTGTTACCGGACACTGAGAAGTTAAGTGTGGAGTCACTGTCTTTAAATGCGTTGTTTAAATCAATCGTGTAGGTCGCGAAGTCTTCCGATAGCACTTGATCTGAGATGACATTATCAACAATCGGCGCATCGTTAACACGATTCACAATCAAACTATCACTGTCGTTAGCCGTTGGATTAACACCATCCGATACTGACGCGCTGATAGTCAGGTCTTTTAGGTTAAGTTCATCGTTGTTAACCGCATCGACGCCTGCTTGAGTCAGCTTGACTTCATCGCCAACTAAGACGAAGTAACCGTTTGAGTTGTTTTCTAAAGAAACGGTTAATTGGTCTTCTGGCGTATCAGTATCACGAACCGTTAATGTTGCGACTACCGTATCCGTGTTCACTGCGTCTTCAGTGATGCTTTCTACGGCATCAACCTTGATAGTTGGTGCATCGTTTACTGGATTTACTGTAACGGTCACCTTCGCTTCGTCGGTCAATTCACCGTCCGTAACGATGTAGGTGATTTCAGCGTCACCATTGAAGTTTTCTGCCGGTGTGAAGACGAGTTTTCCATCCACCACTTCAACCGTACCCTGCTCTTTAGGTACAGAGGCTGATTCAATACTCAGCTTATCGCCATCCACATCGGTGTCGTTTGGCAGAACATCAATCGTGACAGCGATATCTTCTTGTGTTGTTGCCGTGTCATCTTTCGCCATTGGCGCGTCATTGACTGGCGTCACATCGACGTTCACCGTGGTGGATTCCGATACCCCGCCTGACGTAACGATGTAGGTGAAGCTGTCTGTACCGTGGTAGTTGTCGTTTGGCGTGTAGGTTACGCTGCCATCAGGGTTGACGGAGACTGTAC
>NZ_WXWT01000197.1:0-2733 GCF_009904725.1 Vibrio sp. V43_P6S15P86 | reverse complement strand
CATTTAACGATGGCATATCTCCGGATAAATATTCAAAAATATTATCTTTGATAGAATTCGACGATTTTCTTATACGATCAGGTAGATGAATTGGTAAAATTTCATCATCGTCACAAAATACGGAGGCCCTCTCAATAGCGTTTTTAAGCTCACGAATATTCCCTGGAAAATCATAATTCATCAGTTCTTTCCATGCTAAGTTACTCAGTTGATAAGCTTTGGTCTTTCCTGATTGAGCCTGATTAGAAAGAAAATATCGAACAAGGAGTGTAAGGTCACCGCCACGCTCCCGAAGAGGGGGCACGGATAATGTAAACATTTCTAGCCGAAAGAATAAATCTTGTCGAAACAGTCCCTCTGCTATGCGCAACTCTAAATCTCGGTGGGTTGCCGTGACGATACGTACATCGACACTAACTTCCTTATCAGAACCCACCGGCCTGATAGTCCCTTCTTGTAATACACGTAATAACTTGGCTTGTAACTCAAGGGGCATTTCACCGATTTCATCAAGGAGCAGGGTTCCTCCGTCTGCCTCCCTTAATAAACCTAGCCGTGATTGATTCGCCCCGGTATAAGCGCCGGCTGAATGTCCAAAAAACTCACTTTCCAGTAACTCCTTAGGGATACCAGCGCAATTAACTGCCAGAAAAGGACCGTCTTTCCTAAGACTTTCATTGTGAATCGCTTTAGCGACTAGCTCCTTACCAGTACCACTTTCTCCCAGTATTAATACAGGCCCATCCGTTTTCGATATTTTTCGGATCATACGGAATAGGTTCTGTATCGCAGCGCTTTCACCTAACATACCGTGAAAGAAACGGCTTTCTACCCGGCTTTTCAAGCTTTGATGCTCAATCAGACGTTTCACGGTTAATAAGCAGTGATCCATATCAAAAGGTTTGGTTAAAAAATCATCCGCTCCCGCTTTAAGTGCATCGACCGCTTGATTAACCGAGCCAAACGCCGTGATTAATAAAATCGCAGGAGTTGGCGTTAGAGCTTTAACTTCTGGTATTAATGTCATACCGTTGCGATCCGGTAATCTTAAATCGGAAATCACCACATCCGGTATTATTTCATTCAACTTAAATGAAGCTTCTTCAGCTGAGTTTACTATTGTTACCTGATATCCTTCGCCCTCAAGCTCTTCACATAATAAATCCGCTAAATCACCATCATCTTCTACCAATAAAATATTCATACTAATTGTTCCTTTGAAAATTGTAGTGTAACGATGAGTCCACCTTGCTCTGAACGCCGAAGAGTTAATTCTCCATGATGATCATTAATAATATTGTTAACAATAGCCAAACCAAGCCCAGTTCCCTGACCTTTCGGTTTTGTGGTGAAAAAGGGTTCTAGGAGCTGAGACAAGTCCATATCAATGGGAATACTTTGCCCATCATCGCTGATGGTTATCGACCAGCCGTCATGCGATTCACCATATTCAACGAGTACGTTTTCTTGAGCGGCTTGGCTTGCATTTCGTAGCAAGTTAATTATCGCTAATTCGAACAGGTCAGGATCAACGAATACCGATGGGTGATCAGGAATATTGATGGTAATTACAGGGGACGACTCCATTTGTTCATGATTCAGTGATTCACTAGCATGTACCACTAAATCTAAGATAAGTACTTTTTCTTTTTGGTTGCTATTTCGAGAAAAGTCTAACAACTGTCGAACGATTCGAGTTAGCCGTTTAACTTGCCCTCTAATCGCCGTCAGCTCATATAACGCCGAGTTCTTATCAATAAATCGTGATAAACGCCTTGCTCTACCATCAATCACATTCAATGGTGCTCCTAATTCATGGGCCACACCTCCGACGAATCGTCCTAACGTCGCCATGCGCTCATTACGTTCTAATCTCAGATTCAGCTTTGTTTCATGTTCTTGATGAGCCAGTATTTCTTGCTGTGCAAGCGCAATATCATCGAGCATTCGATTTAGCGCCCGAGCAATAGAAGATAGTTCGTATGTGTTTGAGTCAGAGGCTCGTAAGTCTAATTGTCCTTGGCCAATCTTAGCCATGATACTCGTTAACTGTGCTACATCACGACCTGCTGCTCGATAATGACCTAAATAGACAATAATTAAAGTGAGCAACCCGATAACACCCCATACACACCAGGCCCAGAGCGACAAAGTATTTATAGAAGACGAAAAATCACTAGCACGACGAGTGATTTCGACAAGGCTCGATATCTGCCCTCGTTTATCGGTAATAGGAAGAAAATGAGAATAGACTTGTTTGCCCGCTTGACGTTGATAGATATTGGCGTCACGTCCAACTTCAAGCAGCTCAAGTGCGATAGGGTTATCTTTATTGTCTCGTTTAGCAATCCCGGCCGCAGCAATACGCTGACCATCCTGATTGTAGACGGACGCACCATATACCTGGCCTAAATCAAAAATGGCATCAAGCGTCCTCTGAACTGTTTCTATATCTCCTTTGTGGATCGCCTCTCCAATAGGAACATCGATTGCTCTGGCGATCAGCTTGAGATCGCCTTTCAGCTTGCTTGTCTGTAAATCAGCAAGATAATAAGTTCCAATGCCAATAGACGCGGCGGATAAGCCCCATAGTGGTAGGAAAACGAATAATAAGATACGAGCAGACAGAGAGACTTTAGTCAATTTAACCATATTTTCCTTTGGATTTAATATGTATCATTTTGTCACACAACAATGGCACAATGTATGACAAAAATAAACATCCATTCATTC
>NZ_WXWT01000066.1:0-2737 GCF_009904725.1 Vibrio sp. V43_P6S15P86 | reverse complement strand
ACAATATCTTTGAACTTGATCAACATTTACTAACCAATAACACCTCACAAACTTCTGATATTTCTTACATTGTAGTAAAGATTTTTAGGGTCATAAGAAAATTGATGATTATTTTGAACTTTTTTTCGTAAACTTTATTTTACATTGTGCGCGGTGGTTAACAGGTGGTTTTTATTTGCATTTATTTGCAAAAACTGATTGCAAGTCTACGCCTAAGCCGATAAGTTACTTAAACGCTAGACAGAAAATGACCAGAGCCCTTGATGCTGCTCGCTTTGTGAACAATGTTGCAATGAGTTCAGTTGGCAAAAAATTGGGTCGGAAATAAAAACCAGGAAGTAGAAGTAATGTTTCAAACTGATGATGTAAGAATAAATAGAGTAAAAGAGTTATTGCCACCTGTAGCAGTATTAGAGAAGTTCCCAGCGACTGAAACCGCTTCTTCGACCACTTTTGATTGCCGTAATGCCATTCACAATATTCTTGAAGGAAAAGATGACCGATTACTTGTAATTGTTGGCCCGTGTTCCATTCACGATCCTGCTGCTGCGGTTGAATATGGTAAAAAGCTAAAAGTATTACGTGATGAACTTGGTGAACAACTAGAAGTTGTGATGCGAGTTTATTTTGAGAAACCGCGCACAACGGTAGGATGGAAAGGTCTGATCAACGACCCTTACCTAAATGATACCTACAAGCTGAATGATGGTCTGCGTATTGGACGTAAGCTTCTTCTTGATCTTACCGATATGGGCTTGCCGACCGCGAGTGAGTTCTTAGATATGATCACGCCCCAGTACGTGGCGGATCTGATCAGTTGGGGGGCTATCGGTGCTCGTACGACAGAATCTCAGGTTCACCGTGAGCTTGCTTCTGGTCTTTCTTGTCCTGTTGGTTTTAAAAATGGTACAGACGGGAACATTAAGATCGCGAGCGATGCGATTCGTTCTGCAAGTGCTTCTCACCACTTCTTATCAGTAACAAAATACGGTCATTCTGCGATCGTAGAAACCGCTGGCAATCCTGATTGCCATATCATTCTCCGTGGTGGTAAAGAGCCAAACTACAGTGCAGCGCATGTTGCTCAAATTAAAGACGAGTTAGACGGCGCAGGGCTACCGAAAAAAGTGATGATTGATTTTAGCCACGCTAACAGCTCGAAGCAGTTCAAACGTCAAATGTTGGTATCTGATGACGTATCAGAGCAAATCGCTGGTGGTGAAGAAGCAATTTTTGGTGTGATGATTGAGTCTCATTTAGTTGAAGGTCGCCAAGACCTAGTAGATGGCAAAGCGGCCACTTATGGTCAGTCGATTACCGATGCATGTATCGGTTGGGAAGATACGGAAACCGTACTTCGTCAGCTTTCAGATGCAGTAAAAGCGCGCCGTAACAAATAAGCTCAACAGAAAGAACTTTTTTAAAGAGCCAGAGGCATTGTGCCTCTGGCTCTTTTTTATTGAGAATTACTCGCATCTCTTTCTATTGTTTCTGCTTTCCTATATGTTATCTGTATGCGCTGTAACCAAAAGGAATTTGGAATTGAATCGTAATGTATGGCTATTATCCCTTTGCCAAGCCCTATTAATGACAGGGAATATTTTACTCATATCTGTTATTGCCCTTATTGGCAAAACACTTGCGCCGTCATCAAATTTTATTACGTTGCCCGTTGCGCTGCAATTTTTAGGACTGATGGCTGCGACGATCCCAGCATCATTAATTATGGGCAAGTTGGGACGTCGACTTGGGTTTAGTCTCGGTAATGTTATTGGCATTTTGGGTGCTAGTCTAGCGACGTATGCATTAAGTCAACAAAACTTCTATCTGTTCTGCATGTCTACGTTTTTGCTTGGTGTTGGTATAGGTTTCGGTACTCTATACAGGTTTGCTGCCATTGAAGTGTGTGAAGAGTCGGCAAGACACAGGGCGATTTCGATATCTATGGCGGGAGGGGTACTAGCGGCGATACTTGGCCCTAATTTGGCGGTGTATTCACAGCAATGGTCAGATGATGGTTTGTACATTAGTGCTTTTGCCGTGCTTATTGGACTTTATATAACTGCGTTGATCGTGCTGCAAACGATTCGTTTTCCACCAGCACACACGCAAGTTCTACATACTAAAGCGGATAAAGTGGGGCATATTATCCGTCGACCTAATTTCATGCTAGCGGTTATCGCCGCAATGGTTGCGTATGCGGTGATGAACATTTTAATGACAGCAACGCCTCTGGCGATGATTGGTTGTGGCTTTGATTTTGACAAAGCGGCAGGAGTGATCGAATGGCATGTGCTGGGCATGTTTGCACCGGCGTTTGTCACGGGACGCTTGATAGAGCGGTTTGGCGCGAAGAATATGATTTTAGCCGGTGGATTGCTATTTGTTGCTTGTATTGGAATTAACATACACGGAGTGTCCATTTGGCACTTTAGTCTTGCTTTAGTTCTGTTAGGCGTTGGTTGGAACTTTATGTTTATCGCGGCAACTGGGTTATTTAGTCAAAGCTATGAAGCGAAAAACAGGAGCAAGGCTCAAGCGTTTAATGAATTCTTCGTGTTCAGTTGTGTCACTATCACTGCATTACTATCTGGCTGGCTTGAATCCACCGTAGGTTGGCAAAACCTTAATTTGTACGTTCTTCCTTTTGTGTTACTCGTCATCGTGATGTTTGCTTTGAAAACGAACAAAGAAACGGAATCCCAAACTGCTTGATTAGATCTTCTATACATAGCCC
>NZ_WXWT01000060.1:0-2749 GCF_009904725.1 Vibrio sp. V43_P6S15P86 | reverse complement strand
ACATTATAGGCTGTAAAATCAATAGGTTATGAAGATGGTGTAGATGTAAGGTTAAATCAATGGAACAACCTGCAATGAATTATCGGTATTGCCTAGCCCATAGCTGCTAAATGTTCCAGTACCTACAGTTCCTGACCTTTCCTTCATTTGTATGTTCAGTCGGAACTTATTGCCACTGCTGCTATCTTCTTCCAGTGAGTGGTAGCTTTGGAATGCATGACTAGTGGTTTTGGAATAAGCTATAGGGTCAAATATTTCGCCACGTTCTAAAGCTCTTCGCTCAAGTCGTTTTAACTCCCTCGCTCGGCCCGCAGATGTTCCTTTATCTATAGAGTGTGCACGTTTAAATAGAACATAAGAACAATCGTCTGGGACAGTTTGTGTTGTGGAAATGCTAAAGTAACCAAGTTTTGTCATTTGTACGAAATACCTTCGTGATATCAGAAAATCCAATTCCATTTTATTGGTACTAACAAAGGTGATTTTACGTCCCACCGTTTCTTGGCCCCAGAGTGGGAACGAGACGCCAATGGATCTCGTTTCGTACTTGTAATTAAAACGATGTAATTCCTTGATACATTTAGCTGCGATTGCTTCATTGTTTCGATATTCAGGTAAAAATGTGATGGTTCTATAGTACCAATCCATGGTTTAGGTTCCTTTCCGTTGAAGTAACCCGCCTTTTATCAAGTTTGCAACGATAAAATGCAGGTCATTAATCATTTCATCTGGCAATACATCTGTAGCCTGAAGTTGTTCGAGGTATTGATCGGCTTTTTCCAAAAGTGTGAATAAATCTTTCCCGGTGTTTGGGTGACGATAACAATAAACGTCATCTTTATGTGCACCATAGTGGCTGATACGTATTGGTTTGTCCGCATCCGGATACCAGTCGTCAATCGTGGCTATTGCCGCTCCAGTTTTATAACAACCGAGTATAGGACTACTCTCTCCATCTACGTCAGTGGATTGATAGATGCGGTTTTTTTCACCTTTGACAGAGTCTTTGAATACTTGACTAGGATAGATTGGAGCGTTTGTTCCTAAACGAAATGTAGCGCTGACTTCGAAAATACAGAGCCCATTCGGTTGGGAAAAAGCGTCAGTGATTAACTTGATTAGCTTATCCCAGTCTTTATGAGCTCTGAAGTGGTTAGTGCCAGCATAATTTTTTCGGATGTCATGGAATGGGCTAATGGCTTTTTCGTCTTCCCATGGCCATGGTTTTATACCGATTGATGTCGAATATGTACATTCGTTATTTCTCCAAAGCCATCTACCATTACAAATATTCTCGAGGAACCTATTGGCGAGTTCTTCCCAACCCACTTTTTCCTCATATAGCTTAATCAATTGAACTAGGGTTCGTTTTACTTCTGGATCGGAACACTTAAATGGTTTACGAAGACTCGAAGCAAATGAAACAGAAAATTCGCATTCGATACTCTCGGCTCCGTAAGGTACACAGCAAAAGTCGATTTCGTGCGCGTTGCCATGGGCTAGGGAGTGTGCCGTTGCGTCCATGTCAATTTGGCCATCATCTTTGTATGCAGACTTGGAGCCTTCTTTCATACCTAACGCTACACGGCTAGTATATGGGAGTGGTGTCTTTCTTCCATCTGGCCAGTTAACAAGGAAAATGACATCAGAAGGTTCAATAGATTTCATATAAGACAAGCTATTAGGAAGTTTCATCGGATACGCTCCTAGGAAGTAAAATCGGACCTTGCTTCGAATAGTGATATTGCCAAAAGTATTGGCTGGGGTTTGTATTTTTACTTATTGCTAAAAGTTTTATGATACCAAGTATGGTTTCGACGAAAGCATGTTTGTACCCGTGTAGTGAGCCACGTTTTTCACATGGGGTTTCTAATAGTTGATAACCAATGCAGCTGACGGTTTGTAATCTGTTATTTTTTAACTCGTCAATCACATCTTGAATACTGTTTAAGGTCACTTCGTTATTTAGGCTAAGCCATCTACCTGTTTCAACGGGTATCGCTTTGATTGCATCAGCCAAACTCAAACATCGGCCTAAGTGTTTTATATCGGATATAGAAACTGTCACTTTCCCTCTTGCTATTCTTCCCGGTAATAAGCGTATGAAATCGCGTGGTATTAGCTGAGAATAATGACTGCAACGAAGAATCAGGCTTACTGCAACGTCACACTGCCAATCGTCTCGTGTTGCAGGTGCTGTAATTTGTCCTTTTGTGTTTGGTACCCATTCTCTTATTAATCCGCGGTTTTCCACATGAATGTTGTGAATGCATACGGCGAAACTTTCAATTTTAAAGTTAGGATTAGCTGTTTGTACATTTCTCTGGAAAGCGTGTACGAATCCATAAAACGCCATCATAGAAGGTATTCCAATACTCACACACGTATTCATGGCTGATGCACCAGAGATTCTAAGATTTGGTAGCAGCAAGTATTTGTCGTCATTTCCCTCGCATTTTGGAGCATCTTGAGGCGGTGAATGAATGATTGAACCTATACAGTTGTAGATCAACTGAGTTAGCAGGGGATCATAAGCATAGCGATTTGCAAACTTGGTTTTGGCTAAATCGACATTGAAGCGTTCTGTTAATTTCCTTATATCTAACTTTTCTTCGTGCGTGGGAGTGGTACGCAGCCATTGGGAAAGCATTATTTTAATGTCTTCAATGATTGATTTTTTTCTAAGTGCCAGTTTATTTGGTGATATTACCCATACGGAAGACTCTGTGTAGTCTCGTATAGCTCTGAC
>NZ_WXWT01000349.1:0-21350 GCF_009904725.1 Vibrio sp. V43_P6S15P86 | reverse complement strand
AATTCGTCCTTTAAATGACAAGCTAATTGTTGAAAGACAAGAGGTGGAAAATAAATCTGAAGGGGGAATCGTTTTAACTTCTCAGTCGGTGAAAAAATCAAACCGCGGGAAAGTCATTGCTGTTGGTTTAGGTAAACGCCTTGAAAATGGCGAACGCGCTGCGATGGAAGTCAAAGTGGGCGACCAAATCATTTTCAATGACGGTTACGGCGTGAAAACCGAGAAAATTGACGGCGCAGAATACTTGATTCTGTCCGAATCTGATGTGTTAGCAATCGTTGAGTAATTATTTTTGTAGTAGTTTTTTGAGGAGATAATTATGGCTGCAAAAGACGTATTATTTGCTAATGACGCACGTCAAAAAATGCTGAAAGGTGTGAACTTACTGGCGGACGCAGTAAAAGTGACACTAGGCCCTAAAGGCCGCAACGTTGTGCTTGATAAATCGTACGGCGCGCCAACGATCACTAAAGATGGCGTGTCGGTAGCGAAAGAAATCGAACTGAAAGACAAGTTCGAAAACATGGGCGCGCAAATGGTGAAACAAGTGGCGTCCAAAGCGAATGATGAAGCGGGTGACGGTACAACGACGGCTACTGTACTGGCGCAATCTTTCATCAACGAAGGTCTTAAAGCGGTAGCGTCTGGTATGAACCCAATGGACCTAAAACGTGGTATCGACAAAGCTACTGAAGCGGCGGTTGAGAAACTACGTGAAATGTCTAAGCCATGCAGCGACAAAGAATCCATCACCCAAGTGGGTAGCATTTCTGCAAATAGCGATCGCGCGATCGGTGAAATCATTGCAGAAGCGATGGAAAAAGTGGGTCGCAATGGCGTGATTACGGTGGAAGAAGGCCAAGGTCTAGACAACGAATTGTCTGTGGTTGAAGGTATGCAATTCGACCGCGGTTACTTGTCGCCATACTTCATCACTAACCAAGAAAATGGCAGCGTAGAGCTAGACAACCCTTACATCCTATTGGTGGACAAAAAAGTCAGCAGCATCCGCGAGCTATTGCCAGTGCTAGAAGAAGTGGCGAAATCTTCTCGCTCGCTATTGATCATTGCTGAAGACATCGAAGGTGAAGCGCTAGCGACATTGGTTGTGAACAACATGCGCGGCATCGTGCGTGCGACGGCGGTGAAAGCACCTGGTTTTGGTGACAACCGTAAAGCGATGATGGAAGACATTGCGGTACTAACCGCAGGTACGGTCATCTCTGAAGAAATCGGCCTAGAGCTTGAAAAAGCAACGCTAGAGCAACTAGGTAGCGCGAAGAAAGTGACCATCACCAAAGACACAACAACCATCGTGGGTGGTGCAGCAGAAGCAAGCGCGATTGCTGATCGTGTGGCTTCGATTGAAAAACAAATCGAAACAACCACTTCTCAATACGACAAAGACAAGCTTCAACAACGTGTTGCGAAGCTTTCTGGCGGAGTAGCGGTGATCAAGATCGGCGCTGCAACCGAAGTTGAGATGAAAGAGAAGAAAGACCGCGTGGACGATGCGCTACACGCTACTCGCGCAGCGGTTGAAGAAGGTATAGTCGCTGGTGGTGGTGTTGCCCTAACTAAGATCGCGAAAGAATTAGCGGATCTAAAAGGTGACAACGATGACCAAAACGTGGGTATCCGAGTTGCGCTACGTGCGATGGAAGAGCCTCTCCGTCAAATCGCAACTAACGCAGGTGACGAAGCTTCAGTCGTAGCGAATGCTGTCAAAGCGGGTGATGCCGATTACGGTTACAACGCTGCAACAGGTGAATACGGCAGCATGATCGAAATGGGTATCTTGGACCCTGCGAAAGTAACACGCTCAGCGCTTCAATTCGCAGCGTCTGTTGCTGGCTTGATGATCACCACTGAAGCGATGATCACCAACCACGTTGAAGACAAAGAACTTGATATCTAACGTTACCAATCGTTAGTGATTAAGTAGGCGTTAGAACAACAATAACATTGCAAAACCTAAGCGGGCTCGCTTGAGCCCGCTAATCAGTCATTTGAGGTAAGTGTTATGACCCGTTTACCCGCGTTTTCTTTCTCAATATCTGAGCCGAGCGGTAATGAAGCTTCGTCAACGTGGCCGACGGCTATTCACTTCCCCCTCGTTCCAGCTGGGCCAGAGTTTTCGATCGAAAATGCTCTGCCTAAACGTCAGACAGTGACGATATTCACTATCGATCTGTCTCAGTTATTTAAAAGGGACGCATGGGTCATTCATTAACTGCATCGAAACAGCCAGCGTAAGTTGGCTGTTTTTTTTCATTTCTGGGTGTAGGTCAAATTATTGATAATGTGAATCGTTTTCGTTTGATTGTCGCTACTTGTTCAATGTGTTAGCTTGGATTGGGACTGTTCCCAAGTAAGGTAATAAAATAATGAATAAGAAAATACTGCTTCCCTTAATGTTAGGGATTTCCGCTACTGCCGCTGCTTCTGATAACAAGGTTGTAGAAAGTGTCTTGATTGATGATATCGCGCTAGAAGGTTACGTGAAGAAAAGTTATGAGGTCGTGATGCAAAGCGAGCCTGAGCTTTTCCCGTACGAGTTTCGTGGTAGCCGTGTGCAGATGAAGTTACTGGTTGAGTTATTCCATAACTCAAAGAACGACAAAAAAGCGGCTCGCGTGATCACTCTAGGGAATGGTTATGTACCAGGTAAGCCGGGTGTAAAACACACTTTTGATGCAGCGATTGTTGACCGTTTTACTCAAAACTACCCAGTTTCGTTCGATTACAACATCTATCAAGCTGGTGGCACGCCTGTATTCAGTGAGGATTACTCACCGCAAAACGAAGCCAATGATGTTTCGGTATCGACAACCACGGTTGCACCGTCTATCGGCTTAACCGCGACTGCAACACCGGGCTCGGCACCAAGTTTTTCTGGCTCGTTGACGACCGATCTCGGTGTGGCTTATACGTCTCGTTACTCGAGTAAGGATTACGTCACCGCAGCCAAACCAAAGGCTTCCATGGAACGCGGTATGGGCGTTAAGTGGACCACCTCTCTTAGTCAGATTTACACCAACGACTACCAGTACTACGGTAAATGGGCGGGTGTTTACCACTACACAGGTTGTTCAAACGAAAACCTATTACCAGAAGAGAACTTGCCGCGTCTGATCTACGGCTTCAAACCGAAATTCCAGTACGTGTTCACACCAGAATTTGAGCGCGGAGAAGAGCCCAAAACGGAGATGATTGCACGAGCGGGCATGAAAGAAGTTGACGAAGGTTTTTCTCGCAATGCGTGTAACTGGTACGATCAAGGCACAACGAGCCACTATACTGAGGCGCAAATTCGCTTCACGATTGATTGGGATAAGCTCACCGTTATCACTCAATAAACGTTTCACTTATCAGACCTAAGGTTTGTGGATTGTAATGCGGCTCCAGTAGCCGCATTTTTTGTGTTCAAAATCTGACCGCAAACGTATTAAGCTTTTAAGCCCAGCATTGCGCCGAAAATGATCAATCCCGCCCCACATGCTTGATTGAGTCGATGCTTAATCTTCAACAAGAAGGCTTGTAGCTTGGGTGACGTGAATAAAACAGCAACGATAGAAAACCAAATACCATGCAGCGCAATCATATAAATCCCGTAAAACAAGGCGATGTGTTGCTGACTAGAGTCGGGAGAAATCACTTGGCTAAAAATACTCAGAAAAAACAGCATCGTCTTGGGATTGAGTAAATTACACAGAAATCCCTGCATGAAAAATCGCCACATTGAATACTCGCTCTGTTGAACGGTTTCTGAGTTTGATGCAGGTTGCGAGGAGAATATTCCTTTAATCCCAAGGTAGACAAGATAAGCGGCTCCAAGATAGCGCACGAGATTAAACAACCATTCATTTTGTGAAATTAAGTAACTGATCCCCAGCATGGAGTAAGCGATGTGGATGCTTATCGCCATGCTGATACCAATCGCACTGTATACGCCAGCTTCTCGTCCTTGATTTAAACTGTTTCTTAATACCAAAACAAAGTCTGCGCCAGGGCTAATAACAATAAGTACGCCCAATAGCGCAAGAGTTACAAATTCCATATCGGTTTCCTGTTTGAATGATGAAGTCTGTGATGTAGCGGAATTGTATGCGTCTTTGTTACTGACTATAATCGAAAAATATTCCCATATTGGTGAGAAAAACTCACAGATGCGTCACCTAAAATCTTTCTATGTCTTCCACGTTGCGGCGAGCTCTTCAAGCTACACTGAAGCGGCTGACAAACTGAACATCACCCACGGAGCAGTGAGTAAGCAGATCAAGCAACTTGAGCAATATCTGTCGCAACCTTTGTTTTTGAAAGAGGGCAGGAAAGCCGTGTTGACGGCAGAAGGTGAATTACTCAAGACATACACAAAAACGGCATTCCAAACGCTCGAAACAGGCGTGAATACGCTTATTCAAGAGAAGCATCAGCATCTTGAAGTGTCTTGTGAACCGACATTGACCATGCGCTGGTTGATGCCAAGGTTGGCCGCGTTTAATGATGAACACCGTGCTGATGTTCGTTTGTCGACGGCTGGTGGCCCGGTAACATTAGGTTCGACAGGGCTTTCGATGGCGATTCGTCGAGACGATTTTGCGCAGCATCACGATTACAACAAAACCATTCTTGTGGAAGAGTGGGTGGGGCCAGTATTTTCTCCTGAGTATTGGCAATCCATTCAAGACGATTTGGATGCAGTTCGATTGTTGAATAGCCAAACTAGACCGCATGCTTGGATGGATTGGCAGCAATCAACACGTTGTGAAACCTTCAACGGCAACACTCAGCAATCATTTGCGCATTTTTATTTTTGCATACAAGCCGCGGTGGATGGCTTAGGCGCGGCGATGGGATCGTATCCTTTTGTTATGGACGATATTAAGCGCGGTAATTTGGTCGCGCCATTTGGTTTTGTGCTATCAGGTTGCAATTATGTTTTATTGAGCCAAGATAAAAAGCGTACAGAACTCGAACATAAATTCATCACGTGGTTACAAACGCAAATGGTAGAGTGTGTACCACTACCATCGCAGCAAAATTCGCAAGGCGAATAGAAGGCGTAGAGCGTGATTACGTCAGTCAGTTTGGTGGATAAGGGCTTAGGAAATTGGAAATGGAAAACCTCAATATTGTTGAAATCAAATCATTTGTGCCAGCGAAAGATTACGCGCTCTCAAAACGTTTTTATGAGGCGATAGGCTTTGATATGGCGTCAGACTTCGGTGATGTGGCGTACTTCTCTCAAGGCAGTTGCGCGTTTCTTTTACAGAATTTTTATGAGCCAGAACATGGCAACAACTTCATGATGCACTTGCTCGTAGAAGACGCAGAAAGCTGGCATCAGCACTTATCCAAAGTGGGTCATGAAGAATTTGGTTCGCGTTTGACTGAGCTGGTCGAGCAACCTTGGGGCATGCGCGAATGTTGTTTGTTTGACCCTAGTGGCGTTTTATGGCGAATTGGTCAGAACATGAATACTGACTAACGCCAGTCTTATTTTCACCACATCTACGCGCAGGCATTGAGAGCTCGATATCTGCGCGTTTTCTTTTTTACTTAACCTTGCCAACGTTTTTCGCGCACTCACGCCTTTTTCGAGGTGGTGTGTGATGGACTGACCCCAAAAAGCTCCTCAAGCAACATGGCTTTGAGTTCTGCTCTGACTTCTGCCCCACCGATTAACGCCAAAAGTGCGAGTCCACCAGGTATGAGAATCACCATCAATATTGGTCTTAAAATATAAGAAAAGCAGAATATGGTCGGCAAGAAAATCAATCTTGGCCTAGTTTGTTTAATACGTACATGAGCGATTCCTTTTGTTTTTATATAAAAATTGAGCGCGCTCAATTTGTCAATGTCAGCCGCTCAAGGTATGATCCTTTCAGGCTCATTAAGCAGACACATCAATGACGAAGCGACAACAAACCAGAGACAAAATCCTAAAAGCCGCGTGGGCATCTTTTGCTCAGAATGGTTATGACATGACGACCACAAGGCAGATTGCGAGAGAAGCAGGAGTCGCCGATGGTACGGTGTTCAGCCACTTCCCGACCAAACTGTCGATTTTGCGCGAAGGGATGCTGACGCAACTGCAACAGATCAGCCAAGAGACGCTAGTCAGTGTGGAAGGTAAGACAGCTATCGACATTGGTTTGGCGCTGACGGAGAAATACTATCGCTACTATTTTGCGAACGTCGAGTTGAGCCGAGCCTTGTTGAAAGAGGTGATTTGGGATTTGGATTATTACCAGTCGTTTAACCAAGCTTTGTTTCAATCTGCGAGCGTAGGTTCTGTGCTTGAAGACAAAATGCCGTTGATTTTTGACTGCTACTTCATGACGCTAATCGCACATTTAAGCCGAGCAGAACCGGATGTTGAAGCCGCGCTTACAGATCTTCATGCTAAGTTTCGGCAAATCATTCCCATTGAATCACTTGGCTAATGGCTAAAAGTCGAATCTTAGATCCAGCATATTCAAACAACATCGGTTTTGATGAAGCCTTCTTGTTCGAGCGTTCAAAGGTGTACAGTAGCGTTTACCGAGCGGTTGATTGATTCGGCTATGCTATCGACGCGAGACAGGTCGATCTCATCCACCCCAACTTTTGGTGGTGATTGCATGGCTGAGTAGTTATAGAGAAATCGATAAATCGCTTGCCACTGTTTAATGCGCTGCAAACTCAAGTGGGCAGCGTAGCTTGGTGGTAACCATTGGGTATAACGGTTCCAAAACTCGCTGTTCCAATTCGGGTGTGTCGGGATTAATTCGTCTATCGATTCCGATGGTCTTGCGCTTTTTGGAGTCAGCCAACCCATCCCCACTTGCCAACTCCCATATTGATTTTGGATGTTTCCACGACGCCACGTTTCATCCCACCAACTCATCTTTTGCTTTGCACGATTTAAGCTCAGGTTTTCCTCACTTTGTCCAATATGGCAATAATAGAGTTGCGTCGTGCCCCGCTTAATGGCGGAGGTAAAAGCGGTGATCGCTGCCCCTCGTAAAAAGCTTTCATGTTCGAGGACAAAGCGTTTTGGCACTTTGTTAGCAAAGTATTTCGCCAAGTTTTGCATGTGCGCGTGCGCAGCAAAAACTGGGCGAGTGAGTAGCACTTCTTTTGATTTCGCGTGCGAACCATCGCAGTAAGCGAGTTGGTCAAATTGGCTGCGGCTAAGAATTTTGTCGTAAGTGCGCTGTGCTTGGAGAAATACATCTGATTCGTTTGGCGCTTCTTCTTGCTGCGTTAATTGGTAACGGCTTTGCTCCCAAAGCGGTTGAGGAATGACGTGCTCTGACATCTCTGTCTGAGGAAACCAAGCGTTGTCACTGAGCAAAAGCACGTAACCCGTTTGGGCATCGGCGCTGCATAGTGTCCAAATATGCGCTGCACGTTGTTCTCGACCATGGTGGCGAAAACCAGAGCGCGCCACTTGAACAAAGGAACGAGTTTGGATATTCGAGAACGATAAGTGACGTTCGTATAAGCGACTAAAAGTGTCCAGCATACTTGCCAAACGTTCAAGATATTGTGAAAAACGGCGATGATTCAAGCCCAATTTATACTGTAAATCTTTGGGTGAAACCTCGGCCAATAGAGCATCAAGCAGTGGTTGGAGTGTGTGGGATTCTTTGTTCGGGTTCAGCAGCGTTGCGGTTTTTTGACAGCAGCGACACTTTACTCTTGGGCTACCGACGGCGGTTCTCCCGTAACGTTGCCAAGCAGGTAATCGGCATTCGCAATGAGGCAATAGCTTCAACTCAAAGGTTTGCTGTTGTAGTTGATGAGCCAATGCGAGTATCGGCTCGTTAATCAAAACCGGAGGATAAGCACCACACTCAGGGCAATGCCACGCATCGTAGCCAAGCCGATTTGAGCGCGAATACAAACTGAGATCAGGTACGCCGCAATTAGGGCAGCCAAATGATTTACAGCCATTGTATTCTCGACGAAAAGTCATGGTGCTTATCCTTTGAGGTTATTTGTCAGAGACTCACTCTTTGACACTGACATCCACTTGGCGACCCAGCGCCGGAACGATAACGTCTTTCTTGGCTTTAAATTGGTCAATCAATACTTGGGTGACTGAATCACCTTGCGACTCTAACGTGCCTTTTTCAAATACATGATAACCGTCGCCCCCGCTCGCTGCGTAAGAGTAAGTGGCCACTTTGTATGATTGCGAGTCGTTCACTGGTTTGCCATTTACGTTCAGGCTGAGCAGGCGTTTACCTTGCGGTTTTGCGTTGTCGTAGTGCGCTTCAATACCGGAGAATTGTGCCAGACCGTAAGGCAAGGTGTAGCTGTACTCCAACAGTTCTTTCAACTGTGCGCCGTTGAGTTTTACGACGGAAAGTTTATCTGTGAATGGGAAAAGATCCATTACGTTTTCCATCGTTACTGGGCCTTTGTTAAGGTCAACGCGAATACTGCCCGAGCTGATCATACCCACATCTGCTTTAGCGGCTTCGCGCATCATATCTGCTACTAAATTACCTACGTTGGATTCGCGGTAATAACGTCGGTACGCCGTGTCATTAATGGTTGCCAACTGCTGACCAAGCTCTGGGTATTGTTTGCGAGCATTGGCGATAAGATCGCTGGTTTTCTTGTCGCATTCAAGCTTGTCTGACTCGACAGGGATCAGTTTTCCGTCCAGCAGTTTTACGTCGTGCTTTTCGGTGTCTACTGCAAATTTAGTGTAACCCAAGTATTTACCTTGACCGAAAGTGAGACCGATAACTGTGCCCGTTTTTGGATGCACGACAGGCTTCCATAAGCCATGGTCAGAGTGGCCGCCAAAAATCACATCGACCCCTTTTAGCTTGCCTGCCATGTCGTAATCTTCATCAAAGCCGCGTTGCACTTCGGGATCGGCTTCTTTGTCGGTTTGCATTGGTGCCGTTTTATTTTGGTGTGTGAGCACGACAACCATGTCCACTTCGTCGCGGATCTTATCAACCCAGAACTGAGTGGTTTTGATTGGATCGTCGATAGTCAGCCCTTTGCGATTACCTTTCCACATGGTGTTGTAGAAGGCATCAACGCCCATTACCCCAATCACACCGACACGAATGCCATCGCGTTCAACAATGGTATATGGCGAAGCAAAAGGCGCATTGTTTTGCTCAAACTTGATGTTGGCATTGAGCACGGGGTAGGCGGCTCTTGGCATGTTCTCTTTCAAGGTTTGCCAGCCGTATTCAAATTCGTGGTTACCGAGTGTTATCGCGTCGTAGCCCATCGCACTGTACAAATCGAAAGAGAGCTTGCCTTGCGTTTTTTTCGCGAGTGAACCAGTGAAAATGTCCCCCGCATCGAACAAGAAACTGGTCTCCTCTTGCGCGCGGGTTTGTTTGATCAGTGTGGCAAGGTAAGGAATACCGCCAATGCGGCTAATGTCTGGATTCCAAAATGCGTCAACGGGCTCATAAACGCTTTCAATGTCATTGGTGTGCAGCAACGTGACGTTGCGAATTTCCGCAAAGGAAGAAAATGACACACCGATAGAGAACGCCGCTAACGCATACAGCAACGGCTTTTTAGAAAATGTCTTCATAGTTGATCCGGTAAAAGTTGAGTAAGAAGTAAGGTTTCGCGAAACAGAGCAACTTTAAAAAAGCACGTAACTCAGGCGATTGAATTGGATCACATAAATTCATGTCAGTAATCGCTAATTGACGCGGAATATCATTTTGAGTGGGCGTTGAGTGCACAGAAATAACAACGCAGTTGGGTGAAAATTAGCCGATATGAGATAGTGGACATATTGATGCGCACTAGTGAAAACTCGCATAAAACAACAAAAATTCAGTTGGACGAACTCAAGGAAGAACGATGAAAAACAACGCATTTAATGCACTTTTGGGGACAGAGTTACCGGTTATTCAAGCCCCAATGGCTGGCGTGCAAGATAGCCAAATGGCCATTGCAGTGAGTAATGTTGGCGGGCTTGGCTCGTTACCTTGTGGAATGCTGAATAAAGACGCCATCGTTAAAGAACTTCAACTTATTCAACAGGCGACCAATCGACCATTCAACCTCAACTTCTTTTGCCATGAAATGCCGGAATACGACGCTAACAAGCACGAAGAGTGGCAAAAAACGCTGCAACCGTATTTTGCTGAAGTTGGTGCAACCGTACAGGCTCAGCCAAACGCTCCGACAAGGATGCCTTTCAATCATGATATTGCTGACGCGATTGAACCATTTGCACCGCCAGTGATCAGTTTCCACTTTGGTTTGCCTGCCGATGACTTGTTAGCGCGAATTAGAGGTTGGGGAGGGAAGATCCTTTCGACAGCGACCACGGTGGATGAAGCACTATGGCTGGAAGCAAAAGGCGTTGACGGCATTATCGCCCAAGGCTTGGAGGCAGGTGGACACCGAGGCATGTTTTTACCGGATGATTTATCTACTCAATTAGGCTTGATGGCGTTGTTACCGCAAATCGTCAAGCGCGTGAATTTGCCTGTTATTGCAGCAGGAGGAATTGCCGATAGAAATGGTGTAGAAGCCGCGCTGAAGTTAGGGGCAAGTGCCGTGCAGGTTGGCAGCGCCTATTTGTTGTGTGATGAGGCGAAAACATCGTCTTTACATCGATATGCCATTGCCAGTGAGCGCGCGCAGCATACGGCGGTGACCAATGTTTTCTCGGGCAGGCCAGCACGAGGCATTGTGAATCGCGCGATGTCGGAGCT
This sequence comes from Vibrio sp. V43_P6S15P86, assembly GCF_009904725.1. Classification (NCBI taxonomy): domain Bacteria; kingdom Pseudomonadati; phylum Pseudomonadota; class Gammaproteobacteria; order Vibrionales; family Vibrionaceae; genus Vibrio; species Vibrio sp. V43_P6S15P86. The sequence goes on along the minus strand of NZ_WXWT01000349.1, from coordinate 10,644 downwards.
AGGTTACATCTGTGAGTCTGCGCCGAAATTCCCATATGCGTCCATTGAAATGACTCAGTTAAGAGCGCTTATGGAGAAGCAAAACCGAGATGAATTTACGCCGTTGTGGTGCGGACAAAATTCATCGGGTTGCAAAGAAGTTTCGGCAGCAGAAATGACACTGTCATTAGTGGAAGGGATTGATTTGAGCTTATGTTCCTCAGACTGATTTGGCCTGAGGAACACATTTCAAGTGAAGGTTATTGAGGCGCTTTCATCGCTTCAGATTGCTCTCCTGTCATCACGAAGTGCAACTCGCCACCCGGTTTGAACTCGGAGTGGTCGAAGAAGAAACCTTTATCCAAAGCTTTGCCATTGATGGTGACAGACTTGATGTACATGTTGTCATCGGCGTTGTTCTCTGTGGTGATGGTGAACGTGCCGCCTTTCACCGGAATCACCGCTTTGTCGAATAGCGGACGACCCACAGTGTAAATAGGTTCTGCTGCGTTCACTTGGTAGAAGCCTAATGCAGACATCACATACCAAGCGGACATGGCGCCCACGTCTTCGTTACCAACTACGCCTTCTGGGGCAGCGAAATACATGTCATCAAGAATGTGGTCGACGACTTGTTGCGTCTTCCATGGTTCTGCGGTCCAGTTGAATAGGTAAGGAATGTGGTGTGAAGGCTCGTTACCAAACGCAACTTGACCAATCAAACCAGACATATCCGGTGTTTCAGTGCCTTGGCTTTCTGCGGTGAAGGTTGCTTCTAGGTTTTTCTGGAACTCAGCATCGCCACCCATGATGGTTTTTAAGCCCGCGATGTCATGCGGTACAAACCAAGTCCACTGCCACGCGTTACCTTCGGTGTAGTTGCCTGTTTCGTGTTCTGTGCCGTATGGGTCGAATGGCGTCATGAAGGTTTCATCAATCATCACTGGGCGCATAAAGCCCGTCACGCCATGTTCTGCGTATTCTGTTGGGTTGTAATCGAAGTATTTTTTGTAGCCTTTTGAGCGTTCAAGGTATTGCTCTTCCACTTTAGTATCACCGGCTGCTTTGGCAATTTGTGCGATAGCCCAATCGTAGAACGCGTTTTCTAGACCGTAAGAAACAGACTCAACCGTGTAGTCTTCAAATACTGGTTCACCATCGACACGCTGGATAGCAGGCGTGAAGCCGTTTTTCTCAATGTAGTCGATGTGCTTGGTTAAAGTGCGATCCAATACGCCCTGATCCCAATCGGCTTGCAGTACCGGGTAGTTGCCGTAAGTCGAAGAGTCGATCGCGGCTTTCAGCGCCAGCTCTTTCTCTTGTTGAGTAAACTCTTCTGGGAACTTGGTCATTGCATCCGCAATCACTGCTACCGCTGGGTAGCCAACCATGGTGCCTGTTTCGTCACCTAAGTGCTCCCATTTCGGCAGCAAGCCGCTTTCAGTGTACTTCTGAACTAGGTTCTTCGCGTATTGCACCGCGCGAGTTGGCTCTGTGATGGTTTTTAGTGGGTGTAATGCACGTTGGGTATCCCATAGAGAGTAAACCGAGAAGTTTGGCTGTTCTTCCGTTGCTTGACCGTAAGCGATGGAGTATTCCCCTTCGCCTTCACGAATCGAGCCTTTGCCCATGCCACGGAATCGACCATCCACGTCTTGATGCACCATAGGCGCAATCTTGGTGTGGTAAAGCGCAGTGTAGAAGATCTCTTTCTGATCTTCCGTGCCCCCTTCAATTGAGAAGTTGAGTGCTTTAGCCCATTTCTCGCGTGCATTGTTACGCGCAGTATCGAAAGAGACATTCGCTTCGGCATCGTAGTTGTTTTCTGCGCCTTGTGGGTCAACCGCAGATAACGCCACTTGCGCATTCAACTCTTGTGAGCCTTCATCTTCAAATTCGATGTAGGCAGTGACGTCCGCTTTGACACGCTTAACAGGATTACCTTGGTCATCGTAAATCAATTCAGAAACGTGCTCTGCCGTTAGGCCGTCAACAGGCTTACCATTGGCAAGGATGTAGACGTCTTTGATCTTCTTATCGAAAGTCGCATAGAAGAAGACTTTTTGGTTTTTCGCCCAACCAGAGAAGTGTGCTGCATCGCGCTCGCCCGTGATGGTATGACCGTCTTCGCTCACCGTCAGTTTGTTGCGCAGAGAGGTCGAACCCCAATCACTGTTAAGGATGGAGTTGAGGTCTATCTTCAGACGTTGTGGTTGACCTTGTGGGTAGGTGTAGCGGTGGAAGCCGACACGTTCAGACGCTGTAAGTTCAGCTTTGATACCGTTCTCTGCAATCTTCACAGAGTAGTAACCCGCTTCTGCCACTTCTGAGGTTTTGTCCATCTTGACCGAAATCGCTTCGCGGTAGTCGTCGCTGTCTTCTATGTACTTGGCTTTGTCTTCGGTAAACGGCAGGAACAAAATGTCACCTAAGCCGCCCATACCCGTGCCAGATAGGTGAGTGTGGGAGAAGCCAAATAAGGTCTTTTTATCAAAGTGGTAACCTGATGAAGAGTGCCAGCCGATCAGCTCGGTATCTGGAGAAAGTTGTACCATGCCTTCTGGCACGACAGGACCCGGGAAGGTGTGTCCGTTAAAGCCGGTACCAATGAATGGGTCGACGTATTTTAGGTTGGAAGTATCGACGCTTGGTGAGGTGTTATCGTCGTCATCGTTGCAGCCAGCCAAACCAATAACACTCGCAATCACTGCGGTGGCGATAGCGGTTTTCGTAAAGTTCATAATCTTGATTCCTTAGGCAGGAAGCGCGTCACTTCCTGCCACTGAGTTAATCTATCTGCTTATTCTTTAAACACGAATTACATAAAACGTTACTGAGCTTGAAGCGCTTCTTGCTTGTCACCCGTCATGACGAAGTGAAGCTCGCCGCCCGCTTTGATTTCGCTGTGCTTGAAGGTGAAGTTGGCATCCAGCGGTTTGCCGTTGATGGTTACGGACTTCACGTACTTGTTGTGTGGGCTGTTGTTGTCTGCAATGACGTTGAACTCGCCGCCTTCCACTGGAATGGTGATTTCATCAAACATAGGGCGACCGATGGTGTAGACCGGATCCGCAGGCGTCACTTGGTAGAAGCCCATTGCCGACATCAAGTACCAAGAGCTCATCTGACCCACGTCTTCGTTGCCAATCAAGCCAGTTGGCTCGCTGGTGTACATCTCTGACATGATGCGGTCTAGGTACTCTTGCGCTTTCCATGGCTCATCCGTTAGCGCGTATAGGTAAGGAATGTGGTGCGATGGCTCGTTACCATGCATGTACTGACCGATGTAACCCGTTAGATCTGGCAGCTCTTCACCTGTGTTTGAAGAACGCGCGTTGAATAGTTCGTCCAAGTCTTCACGGAAGGCTTTCTCTGGTGTGGTGTCTTTGCCTTGCGCCAAGTCTGCTTGGTAGATTTCTTGTTTCAGACGGTTGAAATCGTGCATTGGTTGGAACTTCCATTGCCACGCGTTCCCTTCGGTGTAGGCAAACTCGTCCACGTAGTAAGGGTCGAATGGTAGCAATGGGCATTTCTCTTTCATCACACCTGAGCCTTCTGGCCACTCAACCATTTCACACTCATCCAAACGCTCTTCATCAATCGGTTGGTTGAACTCCAAAGGCGGTTTGTTTGGTGATGAGCTTAGCGGGTGGTTTTTCGGACGTAAGAAGCCTGTCTCTGCATCCCAATGGTTAAGCCAGTTGTCGGCACGAGTCATAAACTCTTCTTGCAGTTTTACATCGCCAGCCATGCGCGCGATTTCTGCCATGGCCCAGTCGCCATATGCAAACTCAAGCGTGTAAGACGCACTGTTCCAGTAACCGTGATGAACAAAGCCGTTTTCTTCGTACACCTTCACTTGCACAACGTTTGCTGCGCCGATGTTGTTGTCTTCCGTCCAATCTGGGAATTCAGATGCCTCGTGGTAACGCACCGTAAACTCAGCCGCTTCTTTGGCCAGTTGTGGGTCGATGTCTAAGCCTTTCGCCATCGCGTCAGCAATAATAGAAACCGCAGGGAAACCGATCATAGTGCCCGTGTAATGGCTGTGCAGTTCCCATTTCGGCAAGATGCCACCGTCTTCGTATTTACGAATCAGGTCGTTGGCAAACTCTTCGGCACGTTCTGGATCGATGATGGTTTTCAGTGGGTGCGCTGCACGGAAAGTATCCCACATGGAGTACACGGAGTAGTTTGGTGTGTCGCCCGCGTCTTTTTGAATGCGAGTACGCATCGCAGGGTATTGGCCGTCGACATCTTGGAAAATCATTGGAGCAATAGAGGCGTGGTAAAGCGCAGTGTAGAAGATCTCTTTCTGATCTTCCGTGCCGCCAGATACCATCATGCGGCTAAGCTCTTGGTGCCATGCGTCGTTGGCTTGAGCGCGCGCAGTATCAAATGACACGTCTTTTGCTTCTGCTTCTAGGTTCTTCTCTGCACCTTCCGTGCCTGTTGGTGACAAGCCTACTTGGATTTCTAACGGTGTTGATGATGGTGCGAATTCTAGGTAAGCGATGGTTTTCACTGCGTCGATGTTGTCGTTGTTTACATCGATTTCGGTTTCTGCGCCGTCAACCAAAGCAATGGCTTTGACGATAGGTTGGTTGAAGGTGGCGTAGAAGTAAACGTGCTGGTTGTTCGCCCAGCCATTCGAGCTACGTAAACCGCGAATGGTGTAAGCGTCGATGAACTCCAAATCACCCTTCATGGTGCGGTTGTTGAAGTGACCTTTATTGAGAGTGTGGTCTAAATCGAACTTGATGTGTGGCGTAGTGCCTTCTTTGAAGGTGTAGCGGTGGAAGCCAACACGTTGCGTGGTGGTTAGCTCGGCTTTGATTTCGCCTTTGTTCAGTTCAACTGCGTAGTAGCCCGCTTCTGCCGTTTCGTTGTCTTTATCGAAGGTGTTGAAAACGGCGTTTTCTTTCTTGGTGAAAGGCAGAACTAAGATATCACCAAGGTCGGTAATGCCTGTGCCAGAAAGGTGAGTGTGGGAGAAGCCATACACTGGGATTTCAGTCAACTTGCCGTGGTCGAAGTAACCGGCGGCAGAGCCCCAGCCTTCCATTTCGGTATCAGGAGAAAGTTGCACTAAACCGTAAGGCACAACCGCCCCAGGGAAGGTGTGACCATCTGCGCCTGTACCAATCAATGGATTGATGTATTGGGTTAGCGTGGTGTCGAGGGATGGTGTTCCAGATTTGCTGTTGTCGTCATCACTGTTACAACCAGCAAGACCAAACATGGCAGCGAGAATAGCGGTAGAGATAAGGGTTCTTTTTAGTTTCATTTTTATGGTTCCACAGAAGTGAAGGTTCTACAGAAAATAAGGGGCGAGGGTGTACCCCTTTATCCCCGCCCCACTTGACGTTGCAACGATGTCGCCTAGTTACAACGCCAAGTAGTTTGGGGGTGTTATTTGAGTGGGTGTCAGCTACAGCGCTTTCATCGCTTCAGATTTGTCTGAAGTCATGACGAAATGCAGTTCACCACCGTCTTTCAAATCGCTGTGCGCGAAGCTGAAGTTGCCACTCAATTGTTTGCCGTTGATGGTCACCGACTTCACGTAGATGCTCTCTTGGCTGTTGTTTTCTGAGGTGATGGTGAATTTACCGTCCGCGACTGGAATCACGGCTTTGTCGAACAGAGGACGACCGATGGTGTAACTTGCTTCGCCCGGCGTGACTTGGTAGAAGCCCAATGCAGACATCACATACCACGCCGACATCTGACCGACGTCTTCGTTGCCAATTAGACCTTCATGCGTTGGGTGGTAGAACTCGTTCATCGCTTGGTCGACGATTTCTTGTGTCTTCCAAGGCTCTGCCGTCCAGTTGTAGAGGTAAGGCACGTGGTGATCAGGCTCGTTACCCATCACGAACTGACCGATGTAACCCGACATGTCGTGTGATTGGCTCGTATCGGCGTTGGAGTCCGCATTAAACAGCGCATTTAAGTTAGCGAGGAATGCCGCTTTGCCTTGTTCGGTTACGTCTTCAGGAAGAGAGAAGTCAGTGCGGTCGATGTGCTCGCCACCCATCACGTTGGCCAGACCGTTCAAGTTGTGTGGTGCAAACCATGTCCATTGCCACGTGTTGCCTTCGGTGAAGTCTTCGCCTCGGTGCTCAGCACGGTAAGGCCAGAACACGTCACTTTCATTCAGCGCTTTGCGGTCTTTACAGGCGTTGTAGTCCATACCGTCTGGGATAGACAACGCCATGTTCTCGTCCAAACATTCGGCTTTCAGGTTGTTTGCCCAAACTTTGCTGCCGCTGTTCATGTAAGCCGGACGCATAAAGCCCGTCGCACCCAATGCGTTGCCTTTGGTGTCTTGCAGTTTGCCGTATTGCTCTGGGTTGTAATGGAAGTAGTTCTTGAACGATTCTGAGCGCGCCATGTAGCGGTCATACTGCTGGTCGTTGCCCGCAAGTTTAGCGATCTGAGCGATACACCAGTCGTAGTATGCGTTCTCAAGACCGTAAGACACCGACTCGTTCACGAGCTCGTCGTACTTATCGACTTTCAAGCCTTCCACGTAACCCGGTTTGTCACCAGAATCCGGCGCCCATTTGGTGTTAGCTGGAATAAAGCCGACGTCTTCTTGGTAGTCGTTATGACGGGTCATGACCGTGAAGCGTTTGTCACCGTTCCACGCGTCTTGGTAAGGCACCCAGCTCTCTGTTTTATCAAGGTTGAAGTTGACCGTTTCGTCAGCAGCTTTCAGTGCCAAATCAAACTCGGCAGCAGTAAAAGCTTCTGGGTGTTTGACCATGATATCGGCAATAACCGAGACCGCAGGGTGACCGACCATTTCACCGGTGTAATCCGAGTGCAGTTCCCATTTTGGCAGCACGCCGCCCGTTTGGTATTTGTTCAATAGATCGCGTGCGTGTTCAATCGCGCGGTCTTTATCGATGATGGTTTTCAGTGGGTGTGCCGCGCGGAAGGTATCCCACATTGAGTACACTGAGTAGTTCACTAAGCCATCTTCTGCTTGGTGTACTTTGCCATCCATGCCACGGTATTTGCCATCCACGTCTTGGTATAGGAATGGAGCAACAAACGTACGGTAGAGCGAGGTGTAGAACATGGTCTTGTCGGCTTTGTTGCCGCCTTCCAGCTCAAACTCGCCAAGGATATTTTCCCAAGCCACGCGGTTTTGTTGTACGACATTGTCGAAGTCCCAACCGTTAGTGTCTGCTTCTAGGTTTTTCAGTGCGCCGTCAACGCCAGTGCCAGAAATCGCTACTTTGACCACCAATGGCTCATCGCTTTTACCAAAGTTCAAATGCGTCAGGACATCGTTTGCGCGTTTTGCCAAACGTTCTGGGTCAGGTTCTGGTTCGCCCGGCATTGGTTTGTGCTCTGCGTAACCACGGTAATCTTCCAAGCCGACTTCGGTAGCGTCGGTTGGAGTCAGTTTGCTTTCAGAAGCCAGCTTGGTGTACAGGTTCTCTTCAATGATTGGATCAGAGAATTCTGCTGCGAAGAACACGGTTTGCCATTGACCCCATTCGTTTGAGGTACGCGCGCCTACGACTGTGGTGTCGTTAACGCGTTTGTAGTAGATGCTGCGAGAGTGGTTGCCGTATTGTTCCAACAGTTCGTGTTGCAGGTCGATACGCACTTTGCGGTCTTCACCCGGTTTGAAGGTATAACGTTGGAACGCCACGCGGTCGGTTGCCGACAGTTCTGCTTTTACACCTGTTTCAACAAGGTCAACCGAGTAGTAACCAACTTCTGCCACTTCCGAGCTTTTATCCATGGTCACGGCATCGGTATTAAAGCCTGTGTATGGCAAGAATGCGAAGTCGTTTAGGTCGCCTTTACCTGCGCCGGAAATGTGGGTCATTGAGAAGCCAGAAAGCAGGCTGTGCACAGGATCGTATTCAACAGGCGAGCCTTTCCCATTCCAACCGTTTGGATCGAAGTTATCTGGTGACGGTTGAATCATACCTTCTGGCATCACTGGAGACGGGTTGACGTTGCCAAGACCTTTAGTGCCGATCAAGGTATCAACGAATTCCAAAGTAGGGGTAGAGATAACTGGAGTTTCTGGATCAGAGTCGCTGCCACAACCAGCAAGACCAAGCATGGCGGTTAACACTGCAGTAGAGAGTAGGGTTCTTTTTAGTTTCATTGTTTTTATTCCACGAGAAAAGGGGACACGAGGTCCCCTCAAAATCATTATTCGCCTAGGTTGGCTTGCATTGCTTCAGACTTGTCAGCTGTCATCACGAAGTGCAGTTCGCCGCCTGCTTTGAATTCGCTGTGCTGGAAGGTGTTGTACACATCCAAAGGCTTACCGTTGATGGTTACTTCTTTGATGTACATGTTGTCTGGACCGTTGTTCTCAGCCGTTACCGTGAAGGTGCCAGAGCCAATGTCTACCGTCGCTTTGTCGAAGATTGGACGACCGATGCTGTAGGTTGGATCGGTTGGCGAGATTTGGTAGAAGCCCAGTGCTGACATCAAGTACCACGCCGACATTTGACCTACGTCTTCGTTACCGATGATGCCGTCTGGCGTCGGTTTGTAGAACTGGTCGTAAACTTGGTCTAGGTATTCCTGTGCCTTGTAAGACTCTTCAGTACGGTTGTACAAGTAGATGACGTGGTGCGAAGGCTCGTTACCGTGAATGTACTGACCGATGTAGCCTGTCATGTCTTGGTGCGCTTCGCCGCCATTTGGATCGGCAGTAAATAGGTTGTTCAGCTTGTCGTTCAGACCTTGCGTGCCGCCCATGATTTCAGTCAGCTTGTCTAAGTCTTGCATGAACGCCCATTGCCACTGCCACGCGTTACCTTCTGTGTAGTAGAACGCGTCAGATTTGTAAGGGTCGAAGTCAGTTGAAGCGTATTTCAGTGCACATGGGTCACCTTCTTTCAGTTCTGTTGGTACAAAGAAGCCCGTGCTGTCTGCGTTACCTGCTTCTGCATCCCAGTGTTTCAAAGAGTTGTAAGAACGAGCTTTGAACTCTTCATACGCGTCCATATCGCCAGCAGCTTTCGCCATTTCTGCGATCGTCCAATCGTAGAATGAGAATTCCAACGAGTACGATACTGAGTTCCAGTTCGGGTAACGAACACACTGTTCTTTCTCGTGGTAGTTCAACTGACCTGCCATAAGTGAGCTTAGGATGTCGTCATGAATCTGTGGGTACTCATGCGGTGTGTAACGCGCTGATTTCACTGATGCGGTGTAAGCTTGCTCTGCATCAATCAAGCCTTTGGTTACCGCATCGCCTAGAATCGCTGCCGATGGGTAGCCGATCATGGTGCCAGTTTCTGAGCCGTGACCTTCCCATTTCGGCAATAAACCAAACTCGTCGTTGGATTTACGAATCAAGTCTTTCACGTAAAGCGTTGCTTGATCTGGGTCGATGATGGTCCACATTGGGTGAACCGCGCGGAACGTATCCCACGTTGAGTAAATCGAGTAGTTTGGTGTGTCGCCATCTTTCAGTGTGCGCACTGTGCCAAGCATATCCACGTATTGACCATCCACATCGTAGAACTCGATTGGTGCGATCATCATGTGGTACATGCCAGTGTAGAAGTTGGTTTTCTCTGCGTCTGTGCCGCCTTCAACTTTGATTTTTGCTAGTTTCTCAGCCCACGCGTATTCTGCGTCTTCTTTTACTTTTGCTAGATCGAAACTTGGTGCTTCTGCTTCTAAGTTTTTCTGTGCGCCTTGCCAGTTAACTGGAGAGATACCGACGCGGATTTCAATTGGCTCTTCGCCTGTGCCGAAGTTTAGGTAAGCGGTCAGATCATCGCCTGAGTAAACCGCACCATTACGCATTTCGCGCGTTGGTTCTAGGTCTTGTTCGCCTAACAGTGCTTTGGCGATTGGTTGGTTGAATTTCGCGTAGAAGAAGATGTCCTGACCTTGGTGATCTTGCCCTTGGAACCAGCCTGTTGAGGTTTTACGACCGCGAATGGTGTATTCGTCTACCACTTCTACTTTGTTCTTCAAAGACTTGCCGTTGTTGTTCATTAGGGTATGACCTAAATCGAACTTCACGTTACGGTCAGCGCCACCAGCAAAGGTGTATTTGTGCAAACCAACGCGTTTGGTTGCGCTTAGTTCTACTTCGATTTGACCTTGGTTTAGCTTGGTTTTGTAGTAGCCTGCGCTTGCTTCTTCATTGGCTTTGTCGAAAGAGTTCAGCTGTGTGTTCGCCATGTCTGCGTAAGGCAGAACCAAGATGTCGCCTAAGTCTGTTGCGCCTGTACCTGAAAGGTGAGTATGGGAGAAGCCGTACAGCGGAACGTCAGTGTTAACCACTTCGCCAGTTTCGTAGTTAGATGAATCCCAGTAGCCAGAAGCCGAGTGCCAAGGGTTAAGCCCTGATTCGTGGTCTGTGTTAGAGCCGATGAAAGTATCTGGAGACAGTTGAACCATACCTGCCGGTACCGTCGCCCCCGGGAATGTATGACCAGAAGCTGCTGTGCCGATCATAGGATCGACGTATTTCAACACCGCGAGATCAACAATTGGATCGCCAGGCAGTGAAGAGGAAGAATCGTTGTCGCTGTTACAGCCAGCCAAGCCACCCGTCAGACCAACCAGGATAGCCAAAGAGATAAGATTACGTTTAAACATGTGCATACCGTTTTGTCGTTATTCGTATATAAAAAGTGTTTATAAGAGACTGTTTATAAG
>NZ_WXWT01000449.1:0-2752 GCF_009904725.1 Vibrio sp. V43_P6S15P86 | reverse complement strand
CAAACAAGAGCGCGGTTGAACTGAACAGCGAACTGCATAAAAACAACTAATAAGAATACCTAAATAACCTCGAGATGCTTGATTCAGCGAGGCTGACTTGGCTTGCAGTGAATTAGCCCTACGAAAAATCCCCCAACAGGAAACTGTTGGGGGATTTTTTAGCTTAAAGCAAAATGCGTGAGTGCTGATTACTGATTTAAAAAGCTGACCGCTTTATCTGGGAAGTCAGTAAACAAACCATCCACTTTCACTTGGTTGTAGTACACATCCATCATGCCTTCAAAACTGTCCGTGTACGCAGGAATACGTCCAGGATCGGCACGGAACGTGTATGGGTGAACTTGTAAACCAGCGTCTTTTGCAGCCTTCATCAACGGCTTAATAATGATGTTGTCTTTGGTTGACTTATCATCCACCAGCATCGGCTTCCAAGGTCCAATTCCTTCGGCGTAACTCGCTACTTTCTTCATGCCGTCGGCTTCGAACATCCAGTCATAACTGTATGGTGTTGCTGTATCGCCTTTGTACACCATAGTTTCGTTCCAGTCCGTGTAAGCCATAAGCTGAACGAGCTTTAAATCCATGTCCATTGCGGGCATCAACTCACTGTTAATGCGTTGCAGTTCGTTCGCATCAAAACACTGCAGGTAAACTTTGTCGTCTTGCGAGTCGTAACCGTACTGCTTCAAGACTTTAAGCACCGCTTTAGAAATGTCCTTACCTTCATGACGATGGAACCAAGGCGCTTTAATTTCTGGGTAAATACCGATGTCGTAACCCAACGTCTTGTTAAGTCCTTGGATCAGCTCAATCTCTTCAGCAAACGTCGGCACGGTAAAATCCGATTTCCACATTGGGAATCGTGTCGGATAACCAGCGACCTTATTACCTTTGTCATCGATATTAAAGCCTTCAGTTACTCGCAAGGATTTGATTTCCGCCAGTGTGAAATCAATCGCGTAATAACGGCCGTCTTTGCGTGCACGATCAGGAAAACGCTCCGCAACATCCGTTACGCGATCCAAGTAATGGTCATGCAATACGACCAACTGGTCGTCTTTCGTCATTACCACATCTTGCTCTATGTAGTCAGGTTTCATTGCGTAAGCAAGTGCTTTGGCTTCTAGCGTGTGCTCAGGCAAGTAGCCCGATGCGCCACGGTGCGCAATTACAAGCGGCTTCGCAATCGCACCAGCAGAGAGGCTAAGTGCTAAAAAAGTAAGACATACTGACTTTGTTTTCATTGTTATTTCCTTGATAAAGCGAAGAGGCAGTATTCCACTGCCTCTTTAAATAAATATTACGCTAGCGCTTCCTTTTCGCGCTCTTTTTGCTCGTGGTGCGCACGCTCACCTAAGAAGGCGTACATCAAACACACAATAGAAGTAATACAAGAACCCACTAAGATGATAAAGCCACCATCCCAGCCAAAGTGGTCTACTGTGTAGCCCAGAATCGCGTTTGCGGCAACTGCCCCACCTAAGTATCCAAATAAACCAGTAAGACCAGCAGCAGTACCAGCGGCTTTCTTCGGAGCGAGTTCAAGTGCGTACAAGCCAATCAGCATAACCGGACCATAGATTAGGAAGCCAATTGCAATCAGTGCCATCATGTCCACCATTGGGTTACCAGCAGGGTTAAACCAGTAAACCATCACTGCAACGGTCACTAGCACCATAAATAAGATGCCAGCAGGTGCGCGACGACCTTTAAACAGTTTGTCTGAAATCCAACCACACAATAACGTGCCTGGAATGCCGGCCCATTCGTATAAGAAGTAAGCCCATGACGATTTATCTACCGAGAAATCCTTCGCTTCTTTTAGGTAAACAGGTGCCCAGTCCAGTACGCCGTAGCGAATTAGGTAAACAAATGCGTTTGCAATTGCAATCGACCAAAGCAGCTTGTTGTTGAATACATACTTAAAGAAGATTTCCTTGGCTGTCATTTCTTGTTCGTGCGACTTGTCATAGTCATCAGGATAATCGTCTTTATACTCTTCGATCGGTGGCAAACCACAAGATTGAGGCGTATCGCGAACCGTCATCCAAACAAACACAGCAACCAACGTGGCGAAAAATGCAGGAACATAAAATGCAGTGCGCCAATCATCGTTAAATGCCCACAGGCCAAGAATAAATAGTGGACCAATCAAACCGCCACCCACGTTGTGTGCCACGTTCCAAACCGAAACGATCTCACCACGCTCTTTACGTGACCACCAGTGCACCATGGTTCGTCCACATGCGGGCCACCCCATGCCTTGGAACCAACCGTTCAAGAAAAGCAAAATGAACATCGCAGTGACGCTGCCAGTCGCCCATGGCATAAAGCCAAAGCAAAACATCACTAATGCAGACATCAGTAGGCCGCCACTAAGGAAATAGCGAGGGTTGGAGCGGTCAGAAACGCTGCCCATTAGAAATTTAGAGAGACCATATGCAATGGAAACAGCTGCCAGCGCGACACCTAAGTCACCGCGGCTAAAGCCTTGCTCGATAAGATAAGGCATCGCCAAACTGAAGTTTTTACGAACCAAATAGTAACCGGCGTAGCCAACAAATATACCGATAAAGAGTTGCCAACGGAGGCGAGAGTAGGTGCTATCGATACTGCCTGGGGACAGACGATCAATGTGCGCCTTAGGTTTGAATATTCCAAACATAGGAACCTCATTATTTTGTATGCGATGGTAAAAAACACAAAAGGAGCGAACGAAACAAAAAAAATCTTCGTTCGAAAGCTCATGAAT
>NZ_WXWT01000436.1:0-2772 GCF_009904725.1 Vibrio sp. V43_P6S15P86 | reverse complement strand
ACTATCACAATACTCATTTGCTCAAACCGACTCTAAAGGCACCATTTATCTAACGTTTGATGATGGACCAATCAATGCATCTATTGACGTTATTCAAGTACTTAACCAAGAAGATATCAAAGCGACGTTTTACTTTAATGCTTGGCACTTAGATGGAATTGGTGATGAGAATGAAGACCGTTCGCTAGAAGCCTTAAAGCTCGCATTAGACACTGGTCATATTGTCGCGAACCATAGTTACGATCATATGGTTCATAACTGCGTTGATGAGTTTGGACCTAATAGCGCAGCAGAATGTAATGCTACCGGCGACCACCAGCTTAACTCGTACCAAGATCCTGTTTACGATGCCTCAATGTTTACAGAAAACTTATCTGTTTTAGAAAAGTATCTGCCTAACATTACAAGCTACCCGAATTATAAGGCAACAGAGTTTGCTAGACTGCCCTACACCAACGGCTGGCGCGTGACTAAAGACTTCAAAGCAGATGGATTATGTGCAACGTCTGATGACTTTAAACCTTGGGAACCAGGCTACGTTTGTAATATCAACGACCCATCAAACAGTGTGAAAGCCTCAATTGCGGTACAAAACATTCTGGCTAATAAAGGCTATCAAACACATGGTTGGGATGTGGATTGGGCACCTGAAAACTGGGGGATAGCAATGCCAGCCAACAGTCTAACAGAGGCAGAACCTTTCCTAGGTTACGTAGATGCAGCATTGAACAACTGTGCTCCTACCACCATCAACCCTATCAATTCAAAAGCACAAGAGTTTCCATGTGGTACACCACTCCACGCAGACAAGGTCATTATTCTAACGCATGAGTTTTTGTTTGAAGACGGTAAGCGAGGAATGGGCGCAACCAAGAATTTACCTAAATTAGCGGAATTTATCCGACTAGCAAAACAAGCTGGCTATGTATTCGATACGATGGATAACTACACACCAAACTGGCAAGTTGGTCATAGCTACAACGCTGGCGACTACGTCCTACATTTAGGCACCGTTTACCAAGCAGTGACCAGCCATAACGCACAGAAGGACTGGGCACCTTCCCCAACCTCTAGCCTTTGGACCAATGCTGATCCGGCAACAAATTGGGAAGTGAATGTTTCATATAAAGAGGGAGATGTTGTGACGTACTCTGGCAAACGTTATCTCGTCAATGTGCCACACGTATCTCAAGCCGATTGGACACCTGACTCACAGAACACCTTGTTCACAGCTCTATAAGCTGTTCCCTACTATTATCATGTAGTAGCTTGCGCGAGGTAATCCCTCGCGCTTTTTTATTTTTAGAAAAGTAAAAATGGAAAGCAGTAAAGAGTGGAGTGACTGGGCCTGGCATTCCTGACGCCACGCTGGATTTGAATTCACAAACCCTAGATACAACAAAGCCCCGACTTACGTCGAGGCTTTATCATATGAATTATGGTACCGGTGGGCGGACTTGAACCGCCACGCCCGAAGGCAACGGATTTTGAATCCGTCGTGTATACCAATTTCACCACACCGGCATCTTTGGGCTATTGCCCTTTGATGGTTGGCATTATACGGAAGCTTTTGACCTGCGCAAGCAGAAATACCTTAAATAACTATCGTTTGCTGATAATTTCGCCACAAAGTGTGACAAAGCTGTACTGATAAGAAACGTACACTCCATTTCCTACTACTGTTCCAGGTGAAAATGAGTATACGCAACTCTTTTTAAATTCTATTCACTGTAATATCAGAAACATAACCATTCCCGATGCTCGACAAAGCCGTATGGAGCATCTCGGCAGCATCTTCCGCTTGCATGAAGTGACTCGTGTCCATCATGTTGCCGCTTGTCTTCCAGAATTCCGTATCCATTCCACCAGGATAAACCGCGATAATTTTCATTGGCTTTCCTTTTAACTCCAAACGAACCGACTCGATTAATCCTTTGACAGCCCACTTCACAGCACAATACGTAGACTCTTGCGCTTTAGGCTGTTGCGCAGCAGTAGACATAACCATGACCACTTTTATCGGTTGATCTTTGTAACGCTTTACTAACTCTCTTAATACATGAATAGCGGAATTCAGGTTATTATCAATCAGTTTTTGAATCTCTTCCGGCTCCTGCTCTTCCAGTTCGCCAAAATAACCACTTCCTGCACTATGAATGACCATTTCAGGCGGCTGTTTCATCCCATCAAATAGGTGTTTCACATCTTGATGTAATGAGAGGTTGCAAGCTTGATAGCCGACGTTATGAGAGAGTTGTTTTGCTAGTGCGGATAGTTTTTCTGTGTTTCTTCCTATTACATACGTCTCTTTGCCTTCCGCATCATAACGCTTTGTCAGCTCTGCCCCTAAACCGCTACTTGCACCTGTAATTACAATCATGGCTACCTCTTATCAATCACATACTTTTAATGCATCTATCAATTAAGGTAACAGAATCTTGGTAATTCACACCTCAAGAACAGCATTCTTTGAAGCAAGCGACTTTCTTACTCTCATGATGCATGAAATACCAAGTAGAACGAGGAAGATTTAACCTATGCTTAAGCAAGAATAACTTTCTGAATTTTCTATCTACTTTCAAGTAAGAACTGAATAGGAGCATACGAATGACTGGGTCAAAATGGCAATGGTTACTGAAGCAAATGACGCGCAAACTGTGGGTTCGCACGTCACTTTATGCCTTACTTGCTGTCGCCACCGCCCTAATATCCATTGTTTTAAACCAGTTCATTACTCTGCCTCCTGCAATCAACGTCAGTAAGGATTTGCTT
>NZ_WXWT01000425.1:0-2789 GCF_009904725.1 Vibrio sp. V43_P6S15P86 | reverse complement strand
TGGCACTGGCAATGGCTACAGTGTGCTTGAAATGGTGAAAGCATTTGAAACCGCAAGTGGTAAAGATGTTCCATACCAACTTGTCGAACGTCGTCCAGGCGATATTGCGGAGTGTTGGGCTGATCCATCAAAAGCAATGAATGAGTTAGGTTGGAAAGCGTCTCGTACTCTAGAAGAAATGACTGGTGATACATGGCGTTGGCAATCTAACAACCCTCAAGGTTACCCAGACGTCTAATTTTGATTTACATAATAATAACAAAAAGACGCATAATTGCGTCTTTTTTGATCCAAATCGGAAAAAATCGTAAATTACTGGTTAAAAGGTAGCAAGTCTATATAGAGCTGTTAAACTATGTCCGACTCTTAATTTGGGTTATAAATTTTCTCATAGCTATTGGGGTAGTTCATGGAACTCGGTCTGATCATCACTTTTATCATTGCAGCAGCAGTAATGGTGAAAAAAGAGATGGCAAAACAGTAAACTTTCATTTTTCATACTTTTCTTTACATTTTTGAAATGAAAGCCATAAAAAAGCCAGCATTACGCTGGCTTTTGTGTTTTTAAGGTTTAGAACTCGTATTTAACACTAATGTTGTAATTACGCTCAGCTTGCGTTTTGTCTCGACTTAACTCAGTCTTACCGCGAACATCGTTCCAAAGATGGTATTCTTCATTCGTTAGATTCATAACACCAGCACGAATGGTTATATCTTTCATTGGTTTGTAGTACGCCGTTAAGTCAACGACTGTCGCAGACGGCAAAGCAACTTGGTCTTTGATTCCGCCTTTATCACCATCAGAGTTGATATCACTGTTCGATTTCTTAGCCGTGTAGTTTATTTTTAGGCTTGTCCCCCAAAGTGCATTTGGTGAATCGTAATTTACAGCAGCTACGGCATTCCATGGGTTTACACTGTTCAAAGGATTACCATCACCATCTTCACCTTCTGTGTATGCTGCAACAAAGCGAGTTGTCACGCCTGATGGAAGACCAGCAATGGCATGCCAATCAAGACGGTTAGAGAGCTCAACCCCTTTAATGTTTGCTTCACTAATATTGATATTTGTGAATTCAGTTAAACCACCATTGTTTGATGAGGTTTGCTCAATAAAGTCACTGTAATCACTGTAGTAGAACGCTACTTCAGTTGCAGACGCTGCAGTGTTATGACGGTAACCAAGCTCATAAGACAAACTCTTTTCAGATCCCAAATTTGGGTTAGGGCGGTTGGTATAGCCATGAGCCGGATTATCGTAGGTATAGTAAAGCTCGTCGAACGATGGCGCTCGGAACCCTTGGCTCACTTGCGCGAAGATCGTGCCAGGTTGCGATACAGAGTAAGTTGCTCCTAAACGACCAGTTAATGCAGAGTCGCTAAACTTCTCGAATGACTCTTCAGAAGTATTTGAAGGATTAGTAGAGAAGTAATCGTAACGCACACCTGGAGTCAGAATTAGCTTGTCATTAAGAAGCGAAATTTCATCTTGCAAGAATAAACCAAAGCTTTCTTCTTTTGCATCCGGTGTGTAAACGTAAACAGTATCTGGCGTGCCAGGATCGGAATTAAACTCGCGATTGGTATTACTGATGTCACTATGTTTGTACGATATTCCGTAAACAATATAGTGATTTTGAATCTCTTTATCTAACTGAGTTTCGAATTCAAATTTGTCTTCAGTATATTCGTAATCTTTTTTCTGTTGGTTGTCACCACTAGGCGGTACGTAAGGTGGGTAACCTGGGCTGGCTTCGATAAAGCGATTAGACACGCCGTTTTCTTCTTTACCAATCCATGTAAGCTTGGACGTGATCGTATCCGAGATAGCTGCATCTGCAAACCAAATGTGCTTGAGTCCAATGCGATTTTGCTTGGTTGTGTCTTCAGCGTTGAAGTTTTTGTAACTTTTATGTGCGATCTCTGAGTCAGTCTCGTTGTAAATAACTTCTCCCAAGAACTCCAAGCGATGAGCGTCATTCAATTGAGATTGCAGTTTTACCAATAGATCGTTTTTGTAATAATCTTGGTTGTCCACAGAATAGTTATCGTAAGGCGCCTTAGAGAAATTTTGTAGCTCTGCACCATCACGGCGCGTAAAGGCTACAAGTGCTTCTGTATTACCGAAACGCTTTGCTAAAGCTACATGCTCACTAAAAGAGTTATCTTCCGATGAATAAGAGAGTTTAGCTTGACCGCCAAAGTCTTTACCATCTTTGAGGAAATCCTTCGGATCTTTTGTTTCGAATGCGACAACACCGCCAATTGCATCACTACCATGTAGGCTAGAAGCTGCACCTTTAACAATTTCGACACTCTTTAGCATATCGGGGTCGACAGTAACGGCACTAGAATTGATAAACGAATATGGTCCACCGCTGAATACACCTGGTTGAGATGCACCGTCTACTAAGATTTTAACTCGTTTACCTTCCATCCCGCGAATGTTAATACTTTGAACGCCTTGGCGTTGAGTGCCATTAACAGTAACTCCTGGCGTATACTCGAATAGGTCATTCAAGTCCTTTACCATGTTTTCTTCGATGTCTTTCTCTGATACAACAGCAACAGAAGCAGCAACAGTGTTTATGGTTTGGTTGGTACGGGTGGCCGACACAACGACTTCTTCAAACTTAGAAGCTTCTTCCGCATAAGCAGTATGGGAAAGGGCAACTAAAATGGAGGCTGACAAAATTGATTTTTTATACATTGGCTTCAATACCTTAGATCCATAATAGGTAACAACACGCGGATATTAATGGATCTAAATGGTAATTACTATCATTACC
>NZ_WXWT01000252.1:0-2800 GCF_009904725.1 Vibrio sp. V43_P6S15P86 | reverse complement strand
AATATTCACCGCTCCGTGCTGTGTGAAAAATGCGTTCTCCTTTACAAGAGAGACATCTTTAACTTTAACACGCAAACGCGTCGCGCAATTAGTTAACAATTCAATGTTTTCTTTTCCACCCAGACCTTCAATAAAAGCACTAGCTTGTGACGGACTTGCGCTACTGTTATGGACCGCTTTCGCTTCTTTGTAGTCAGCTTTGGAATACAACTTACTATCTGCACCTTCACGTCCCGGAGTAAGTATGTTGTATTTTAAAATAAGCGCGCGAAACGTAACAAAGTAAACACCAGTAAACATGAGACCAATAATAATCTGAATCACGTATGTTCCTGCATGGTTACCAGCTAAAGGCAACCAGTTTTGGAAAATGAAGTCTATCAAGCCAGTCTGAAAGTTACCGGAAACACCAAACATAAAGGCGATCGTTGCCATTGTCGCAGATAACAACGCATGCAAAGCAAACAGCGCAGGTGCGATAAATAAGAATGTAAACTCTATTGGTTCGGTGATCCCTGTAAGAATTGCTGTGATTGCGGCTCCGAGCACTAACCCCATCACCATCTTTTTATTTTCTTTTTTCGCAACTGAATAGAGTGCTAGTGCGATACCCGTACAACCAAACACTTTACCCATTCCCGTCAACATCAAACCACCCTGAGGAAATTGTGTCGTTAAACTTTCCGAGCTCTGGGCGAATGTCTGTATATTTTGAATCCAATAGGAAACCGTTCCGCCATCGACTGCAACAGGCCCATAAAAAACGGGACCATATACGAAATGATGCAACCCCGTTGGTATCATGATTCGCTCTAAAAAAGTAAATAGCCATACCCCTAACGATCCAGCAGAAACCAAAAATGATTGCAGATTGTTAATACCATGCTGAATACTTGGCCAAGTCAAACAAGTTAGAATTGCCATCACGACCATAATTGGGAAGCTAATGATCACAACCAATGGCGTTCCGCCAAATACAGCCGCCCAATCCGGTAGCTTTTTATCAAAGAATCGGTTGTGAACCCAAACAGAGAGACTTGCAATTAAAATGGCACCTAGCAAGTTGGTATCAAGCGTTAGAATGCCACCAACTTCAGTCAAACCTCGCTCACCTTCCGTATAGCTAACGCCCAGTTCTGGCCCCCAAAATTGAAGGATTCCACCAATAACGTAGTTATACGTAATGTAGGAAACAAGTGTTGCAAGTACAGCGCGACCAGATGCTTTTTTAGCTAAAGCGATAGGTAACCCAACGGCAAAAATAAGTGCCATATTTTTAAATACAGCGAGAGATGCCTGTAAAATGATCGTCGAGACTTTAACCCAAGCACTCCCCTCTAGTGCCCAAGGAAACACTTCTTGATTTAACAGCACAACAGAGAAACCCAATAACATGCCCGCTGCTGGAAATAATAGAACGGGTACAAACATCGCGGCCCCGAACCTTTGAATAATGTCTTTCATATAAACCTCTTGTTTCATTCACGGAGCCTACAAGTAGGCCCCGAACGTCCAGTTGTTATTGAAAAAATTGAGGAAGGTAGGCTTTATTTTCTTCTAGTAATTGTTTTGTTATTTCTTTAGCTTTTGGCACATTAACCACGGTACGGTTAAGTGTGAGTGCATTAATCAGCTTTTGCTGACTTCCTTCGTACCAAGCATCCACGACTAATTTCTCGTAACCAAGTTGGCTCTCAATCATGGCTTTTTGGAAGGTTGGGATTTTTCCTACAGTAAAAGCTTTCGGTCCATCACTAGTTAGCGCAGCTGGAACTTCTACCATGGCGTCATTTTGTAAATTTGTAATAGCACCATTATTCGGTACGATGACGAGATACACATCGCTCAAGTTGTAGGCAAGCGAAGCCGCGACTCTCACCATGTATCGACCATGGATATCGGCATGCAGTGTTTCGTGCTTCGTGGTGCCCGCTTCAATTATTCTTGCGTTCAATTCGAACACTCGTTTCTCACGGCCGTTAATTACCTGCCTTGCGCGAGTATTATTGATATCCTCTTTCGCCACCATTTTTTCAGGGTACAAATAGTATTGAAGATACGTATTCGGCAAAAACTCTGGATTGTCAGCAAGCATTGTTCTCATGTTTTTGAATGTGGCTTGCCACGATGGGTCATCCGCTATTTCCGCATCAACCGCACTGATCCCTTCTTTTAGGATGATATTTTTAATTTTATCCGTTAAGTCTTCACCCTGTTTGTTACGAATTTTGGTAAACCAGCCATAGTGATTAAGCCCAAAATATTCAGGAACAAAGTCCCAAATTTCACACCCTAACAATTGCGCATAGCTGACCATAATCGCTGCTGGCATATCACAAATATTTAGAATTCGCTTATCATGCGGAAATTCACGATTTAAAGCTTCAGCGACAATTGCCGCTGGGTTGGTGTAATTAAGAATCCACGCATCTGGACACGTTTGTCGGATCTCGTTCACTAGCTGGATCATATCGCCGATAGAGCGAAGTCCATATGCCATTCCTCCCGCGCCACATGTCTCTTGCCCAACACAAGAGTTGGATAGCGGGATTTGTTCATCGCGCTCGCGCATGGCCAACCCACCAGTGCGGATCTGGATAAAGAAAAAGTCCGAATCTGCGAATGCGACAGATTTATCCGTTGTATAAACAAACTCTTCAACTTCTGGATAGTGTTCTCGCAATAGAATTTCAGTAGCTAATGCATTCGACTCTTGGCGTTTCTCATCTATGTCGTAAAACACGACTTTTGCGAGTGGAAAGTTATCTTTTTCGGCAATAAGGCTGTTCATCATACCAAG
>NZ_WXWT01000229.1:0-2818 GCF_009904725.1 Vibrio sp. V43_P6S15P86 | reverse complement strand
TCCCAATAAGGCTCAGCGATAATCTTATAAAAGCATTCATAATATGAAATGTTCATTGGATCTTGCTTGTTTCATTTGATCTTACTCTTTCAGAGCTAACAAGCGAAAATGATCTCGCTAATTTATCACCTTTGTGAACTCGCTCCAAACATAAAATCCATACACTGTAAGGTGTTATGCTCGAAAGACATACAAATTAGAGCGCTGTCACTCGCTCGCTAACCGATCAAGCACCTTCGACCTAGCTAGCTTTGCCCGACTAAACCATATTTTCTAACCATCCCTCGTAATTGGTGGTAGCTCAAACCAAGTAGCTCGGCTGCTTGTCGTTGATTAAACTTGGCTTCTTCCAATGCGCGATTGAGTAAGTGGATGTCTTGCTCTTCTTGCCACTGTTTATAGTCTAGAGGGAATTGAAATGCGCTGCTTGGTGCTTCCTCTTCTTGCTGCTGTTCGGCTTGCTCGGCGTTATGACCAAGCGTGTTATTCCAAACTGTTTCAAAAGGATTGAAAATCAGTTCATCAATTGGATCGGCACTGAGACCATGTTGGTAAATAGCACGTTCAATCACGTTTTTTAGTTCACGGACATTACCTGGCCATTCATATTCAAGAAGCGAATGCTGTGCTTTTGAGGTAAAACCGACAAAATATTCCAGTTGAAGTTCACGACACATCTTTATCGCGTAGTGCTCTGCTAAAGAGAGGATGTCTTCTTTTCGTTCACGAAGAGGAGGCAGCATGATGACGTCAAACGCTAAACGATCGAGTAAGTCGGCACGGAAGTCACCTTGTTCCGCCAATTTTGGTAAGTCCGCATTGGTTGCACAAACAAGTCGAACATCCGCATTGAGAGCGGTATGACCGCCAACTCGTTCATATTCACCATATTCGATGACACGCAACAGCTTTTCTTGAACTAAAAGTGGTGCGGTGGCCAGTTCGTCAAGAAACAAAGTGCCGCCTTCGGCGCGTTCGAAACGTCCTTTATGCTTGCCCTTAGAACCTGTAAAAGAACCGGATTCATGACCAAATAGCTCTGAATCTATTAGTCCTCCGCTTAAGGTCGCACAGTTGAGTGATAGTAGTGGCTTATCCCAACGTCTTGATAAATAATGCAAACGCTGAGCGATGAGCTCTTTACCCGTTCCTCGTTCACCAATAATGAGGACTGGACGCTCAATAGGCGCAAGTTGTGATACTTTATCTAGTACGGCGAGAAAAGCAGGTGATTCACCAATCAGGTTTTGCTTCATAAAGTCCTTCTTATTTAACAGCCGAGCCATGATTTACATATGGAGTTGGTGAATTTCACCAACAGTTGGTGAAAAACATCATAGCATAATAGTGCATAACGACAACAAAATGCATAAATTGCTGATTTTAAATGTAATTTTAAGTTGGCATGCTACTTGTAATGTATTCAGGGAGACGCAAGGTCAACCACCACCTTGTCGAGTTTTAATAGGAAAAAAGAGGAGTTCCGTTATGGGTATTTTTTCTCGATTTGCAGATATCGTTAACTCAAACATCAGTGCATTGCTGGACAAGGCGGAAGATCCTGAAAAAATGATCCGTCTTATCATTCAAGAAATGGAAGACACACTTGTTGAAGTGCGTACTAACTCGGCTAAAGCGATTGCAGACAAAAAAGAGTTGGCTCGTAAAGTTGAAACGTTAGAAGAGCAAATTGGCGAATGGAGCCAAAAAGCGAGCCTAGCGTTGGTAAAACAGCGTGAAGATTTGGCTCGTGCAGCGTTAATTGAAAAGCAAAAGCTTGAGCAAGTGATTAAAGGTCTTCACACTGAACAGACGTTAGTAGAAGAAACGATCGACAAGCTTACAGGCGAGATCGGTAAGTTAGAAAGCAAAATTGCAGAAACGCGTGCAAAACAGCAAGCACTAGCAATTCGTAACCAAACAGCCTCTAACCGTCGTGATGTGCAAAAACACCTGCACACTAGCCGCACTAATGAAGCGATGGCGAAGTTTGAGCAGTACTCGCGTAAAGTGGATGAAATGGAAGCAGAAGCAGATTTGTACGCACAAACTGGTAATGCAAAATCGCTAGAGCAAGAGTTTGCAGAGCTTCAAGCTCAAGACGAAATCGAAAAAGAGTTGGCAAAACTGAAAGAACAAATGTCATCGAAAGATAAATAACAAAGGAGCCATTTATGTCGGCATTTTTTATAGCAGGACCAGTGATTGTCTTTTTAATCTTTGTCGCTCCACTATGGCTCTTCTTACACTATCGCAGCAAACGCAAAACGGATAGTGCACTGTCGAGCCAAGATTTAGAGCGCCTTCAGGTACTATCTGAAAAAGCGGAAGCGATGCAGTCCCGAGTTGATACATTGGAGCGCATCTTGGATGCTGAGTCACCAACATGGAGACGCAAGTATGACTAATCGAGAACTGTATCGTGACCCAGTAAATGGCAAAATCTCCGGTGTTTGCGCCGGAATTGCCAACTACTTTGGTGCAGAAGTTTGGTTGATTCGTATTGTAGTGATTTCTGCAGCGCTGTTGGGCGGTACGTTTTTGGTGTTGTTAGCATACGTCGCGATGGCGTTTATGTTAGAAAAGCAACCAGTGACGTATTCTGAAAATATCCGAGCGCAACAAGAGCACACACTTAAAAGTAAGCCTTGGCAGAAAGGACAAAGTCCGGACCAATTGCTCAGTGTGTTGGAAAGGGATTTTGACCGCCTTGATGGCAAAATCCGTAACATGGAAGCGTATGTTACGTCTGATACATACAGGGTGAATCGGGAGTTCAGCAAGCTCTAAACACTCCGCATCCAAAGAAGATTTAAAC
>NZ_WXWT01000492.1:0-2828 GCF_009904725.1 Vibrio sp. V43_P6S15P86 | reverse complement strand
ACCTAAAGAGATACTTGCGGGTGAATCGCGAGTAGCTGCATCGCCGAAGTCGGTTGAGCAGTTAATAAAGTTGGGATTCGATATCGCGATTGAATCCCAAGCGGGGGTGCTTGCGAGTTTCGATGATGCTGCTTATGAAGCTGCTGGTGCGAAAATCGTTTCTAGTGAAGAAGTTTGGGCATCTGGTCTTATTCTAAAAGTTAATGCGCCAATCGTAGATGAAGAACAAGGCATTGACGAAATCGCACTACTACAAGATGGTGCAACACTTGTTAGCTTTATTTGGCCTGCTCAAAACGCAGAGTTGATGGAACAACTTTCAAGCAAGAACATTAACGTTCTTGCCATGGATTCTGTTCCTCGTATCTCTCGTGCACAAGCCTTAGACGCGCTCTCTTCGATGGCTAACATCGCTGGGTATCGTGCGGTTGTTGAAGCAGCTCATGAGTTTGGTCGTTTCTTTACAGGTCAAATCACGGCTGCCGGTAAAGTACCACCAGCGAAAGTATTGGTCGCTGGTGCGGGTGTGGCTGGTTTGGCTGCAATCGGTGCTGCGGGTAGCTTAGGAGCTATTGTTCGTGCATTTGACGTTCGCCCAGAAGTAAAAGAACAAGTTGAGTCCATGGGAGCAGAGTTCCTGACCGTGGATTTCCAAGAAGACTCTGGTTCTGGTGACGGCTACGCAAAAGAAATGTCCGATGACTTCAACAAAAAAGCGGCAGAGTTATATGCAGAGCAAGCTAAAGATGTTGATATCATCATTACAACGGCACTAATCCCTGGCAAACCTGCTCCGAAGCTGATCACCAAGGAAATGGTCGACAGTATGAAAGCGGGCAGTGTTATTGTTGACTTGGCAGCTGCTAATGGCGGTAACTGTGAATACACAATGAAAGACCAAGTTATCATGACAGATAATGGCGTAAAAATTGTTGGTTACACTGACATGGTCGGCCGTTTGCCAACGCAATCTTCTCAACTTTACGCGACAAACCTTGTTAACCTTCTAAAACTGCTGTGTAAAGAAAAAGACGGTAACATCAATATTGATTTCGAAGATGTTGTTATCCGTGGTGTCACCGTGGTTAAAGAAGGTGAAATTACATGGCCTGCACCACCAATTCAGGTTTCCGCTCAGCCACAAGTGAAACAAGAGCAACCTGCGAAACCAGAGCCTAAAGTAGAAGAACCTACCTCTCCAACGAAGAAGATTATTGGTGTAGCCGCGGCAGTAGGTGCTTTTGCTTGGATTGCATCGGTTGCGCCGGCAGCGTTCCTTTCTCACTTTACTGTATTTGTTTTAGCGTGTGTTGTCGGCTACTACGTGGTTTGGAATGTTACCCATGCACTTCATACTCCGCTTATGTCGGTAACGAATGCTATCTCCGGCATTATTGTGGTTGGTGCATTACTGCAAATTGGGCAAGGTAATGGGGTCGTTTCATTCCTATCCTTTATTGCTGTATTGATCGCTAGCATCAATATCTTCGGTGGTTTCACCGTCACCAAGCGTATGCTTGAAATGTTCCGCAAAGATAAATAGGAGTTACAATGTCTGCAGGATTAGTACAAGCAGCTTACATTGTTGCTGCATTATTTTTCATCATGAGTTTGGCGGGGCTTTCAAAGCAAGAGTCCGCTCGTAATGGTAACTACTATGGTATCGCAGGTATGACGATCGCGCTGATCGCGACGATCTTCAGCCCTGATGCTCAAGGCTTTGGGTGGATCATTATTGCGATGGCGATAGGTGGGGCGATCGGTATTTTCTATGCGAAGAAAGTAGAAATGACCGAAATGCCAGAACTGGTTGCGATACTGCACAGCTTTGTAGGTTTAGCTGCGGTTTTAGTTGGCTACAACAGTTACCTTGATGCGCCAGAAGCAGCAACTCATGCTGAACATGTTATCCACCTTGTAGAAGTATTCTTGGGTGTTTTCATTGGTGCCGTAACCTTCACGGGTTCAATTGTTGCATTTGGTAAGTTACGTGGTGTGATTTCTTCTTCGCCGCTTAACCTTCCTCACAAGCACAAAATGAACCTTGCAGCGGTTGTGATTTCTACGCTTCTTATGATCTACTTCGTAAAAGCAGATGGCAGCATGTTCGCTCTGATTATGATGACACTGATTGCGTTCGCGTTCGGTTACCACTTAGTTGCTTCAATTGGTGGTGCTGATATGCCAGTTGTCGTTTCAATGCTGAACTCATATTCAGGTTGGGCAGCAGCAGCAGCAGGTTTCATGCTCGCAAATGATCTATTAATCGTAACAGGTGCGTTGGTTGGTTCTTCAGGTGCGATTCTTTCTTACATCATGTGTAAAGCCATGAACCGTTCGTTTATCAGTGTTATTGCTGGTGGCTTTGGTCAAGAGATTGTAATTTCAGGTGACGAAGAGCAGGGCGAACACCGCGAAACAACGGCAGAAGAAGTCGCTGAAATGCTGAAGAACTCAAAATCAGTAATCATCACTCCAGGATATGGTATGGCTGTAGCGCAAGCGCAGTATCCCGTGCATGAAATTACTGACGTACTTCGTTCAAAAGGTATTGAGGTTCGCTTTGGTATTCACCCAGTAGCAGGTCGTCTTCCGGGACATATGAACGTGTTACTTGCTGAAGCGAAAGTACCGTATGATATCGTTCTTGAAATGGATGAAATCAATGATGACTTCGCTGAAACAGATACAGTACTGGTTATCGGCGCTAACGATACGGTAAACCCAGCAGCTCTGGAAGATCCGAACAGCCCGATTGCTGGTATGCCTGTACTGGAGGTTTGGAACGCGAAAAATGTAGTGGTATTCAAGCGTTCAATGAATACTGG
>NZ_WXWT01000269.1:0-2838 GCF_009904725.1 Vibrio sp. V43_P6S15P86 | reverse complement strand
CACTTAATTTCCCATAAAAATAAAGAAACCCTCAACATGACATTGAGGGTTTGCTTAAATTTAGCTGAGAAGATTAAGGTTATTTCACGCTAGTTACGCGGCTTGCTCTTTCCCCTGTCGCCGATACAGTGCGGATAAACACTTCTCCTTTCACACTTGGACGAGCATTGTCTGCGTAAGTCAGCCAGTTTTGACCGTCTAACGAGTATTGCAGTTCAACGCCAGGGAACTGAACGTTCATAGCTAGCTTGCCGTTTTCTACTTTCGCACCAGGAATTGGAAGGCGGTAGTCGATACCAGATTTTTCTAGCTTAGCCAGTTCACGTTGGCCAAGTACGTTCGCAAAGCGGTTGTAGTCTTGGTTTAGCGATGCTTTATCAACTAGGTTAGAGTTTTGCGAGTACTCAACACCGACTTTGTAGTCATTCTCCCAATCGGCACGGTGCCATGCACGCTCTGCGGCTGCGAGTACGCGAGGAAATACCATGTACTCGTATTGCTCGTCGTTACGTACTGTCTCAGACCAAAGCTGTGCTGATAGACCGTAGAAAGGTTTCGCTTCGATTTCACCTTTACCAGTAAAGCCGTTGCCATCGCGGTCTACAGAGGTTTCTGCGTTCTGAGGCATGTTCTCTGGTGCAAAGCCAAACATCTTACGCGTATCGGTTGCACGTGTTGCCCAGTAGTAACCACGCTCTTTCGGATCAACTTCGTATGGCATGTCCATGTACACATAGTCAGGGTTAGAAACGATCACGTCGTAACCTTTCTTAGACCATTCGTACACTGATGATGTACCACCCCAGTAAAGAACGTCCCAGAAGTTAACACGCGTATTTTCTGTTGCGAATGCTTTCTCACCTTCGCTGTATTTCAAACCATCTTGCCATGCTTGGAAGTTTGGAATGCCTTTCTCAGCAACTAATTTTGATACTTCTTGCGCAAAATGACTCGGTAGGTGAGCAAAATCACTCACTGTGCCGTCTGCGATTAACGCCTGACATTGTGGAGATTGCGCGAATGGCTTGTCTTGTTTCGACAGATCAATCGTGCCCTTCCAGCTAACTTTGTCTTGCGCGTTCACGTCTTGGAAACCAGCGCCAAGCTTGATGTTCTTCGCTTCATCGCCACCAAAGTGCCATGTCGTTAGCGGTGCCCCAGCTTCAGCGTGCATTGCTGCCACTTCTGAAATCACTTTATCTACGAAGCGAGTGGAAGATTCCATACACGGGTTGATAAAGCTTTGCTTATCGTAGAACTGAACCGTAGTGACATTAGAAGTATCTTGAGGATCCATCAGGCGGTATTCGTTCGCTTCAGCTTCCTTACCTTCTTCCATTAGACGGTCGTAACGAGCTTCCATAGATACTACTGCGGCACGAGCGTGCGCTGGCATATCGATTTCGGGAATGACTTCAATGTTACGCGCTTTCGCGTATTTCAAGATTTCCACGTAGTCTGTTTTACTGAAGTAGCCAGAGCCAAAGTTGTCTGTCGTTGGACCGGAACCAAGCTGAGGCAGTACGCAGCTTTTCTCTTGTGTATCGAAACAACGATTAGCGCCAACCTCTGTCAACTCAGGTAGGCCTGGGATTTCCAAACGCCAGCCTTCATCATCGGTTAGGTGAAGGTGAAGTTTGTTCATCTTGTACGCTGCCATTTGGTCTAGCGTTGCAAGAATGGCGTCTTTAGAGTGGAAGTTACGAGCTACATCTACCATCACACCACGGTAATCAAAGCGAGGTGCATCTTGAATAGACAGTTGTGGTAGAGAATCAGCATTTTGGCTATCTACCAGGCCAAAGATAGATTGTACTGCGTAGAAAGCACCTGCTTGGTCAAACGCTTTAATCGCAATACCATCGCCTTTGATGCTCATCTCGTAAGCACCAGATTTTGCCAATTCACCGGTGAAGTCTGCAGGAACAACAGTGATGCTTACAGGAAGATCACCACGAACGTCCACACCTACCACTTCTGCACGATCTTGAATTGCTGCGAACTGAGTCGCATCGAATGCGTCTTTAGGCAGCGCAATACCATCCGCGATATCTACTTTGCCTTTACCCGCTTCAACGTGCATCGGTGTTGGTAGTAACGTGGTTGATACGTCTTGTGTTGCTAGGTCTTCGTTTTTCTCAAAACGAGACACAGCGTTTGCAAATACATTGTTGTCGTCTGGTGTACGTTTTAGGTTGTTACCTTCAAGACCCGTCACAAAAGACGCAACATCTTCAGTATTTAGAGAAGCAATCATCTTAGGTTCTGTGTTTGGTGCAGCCACGAAAGCGCCTGGCATAAAGTCGGTTTCAAATAACTGCCAATATTCGCCAATTAGTGGAAGTACCACTTCTTCGCCCGCCGCAAAGCCATCAAACTTATCTGTTGGTTCTAGCTTATGTAGGTCACCCGTTACACGAGAAATTTTGAACTGATCATTATCTACATCCAAAATCAGACGAATGCTGTGGAAGTAGATAGCCCAATCTTTTGAGTTAACCGCTTCACCTTGGTTAACTAGCGTCATGTTCACCTTGTTACAAGAAGCCCACTCAGCTCCTAAATCCTGACAAGCAAGACCTTCGTTTGCACCGTGGTTAGTCAACACTTGGTATTGAATATCAAGGTTATTAGCCAGTGAATTTACAGCTTGTTGCTCAGAGCTTTGCAGAGCAGAGCAACCTGCTAATGTGGTGATAACAGAAACAGCAATCAGACTAGGTTTAAACATCTTACTTCCCCAAAAAAGTCAGTGGTTCAAAACGACAATGATAAAAATGATAAAAATCGCGGCTCCTCAAATGCGAGGGGCCTAACAGTTGCATTCAACATACAACC
>NZ_WXWT01000315.1:0-2857 GCF_009904725.1 Vibrio sp. V43_P6S15P86 | reverse complement strand
CTGCCAGAGCTCTCACCAGCCTTATTCGGTACCTTTATTATCTTAATAGCCAACGCAATTGGCGCATATGCGAGTGTTTATGCGTTGACCTCCGGTAACTATAACGTCATCACAATTCGAATTGCGAGTCTGGTATCGGGAGACCTGTTCCTTGAACCTAATCTCGCCGCTGCAATTTCGGTGATTCTAATGGCGTTACTTGCCTTTATCACAGTGATTAACCAATGGCTCATTTCGAAAAGCTATGCAGGTAGGAAGTAGTCATGCACAACGTTAATACGCGATTCCATAAAACGGTGGTTTATTCCATTGTTGGGATCATGCTCATCCCGATTTTAGCGACCTTTGTCTATTCGCTTTCATCACGCTGGGGTGCTACGGTGCTTCCGGATGGTTTCACTTTTGATTGGTACGTTAAATTGCTGACCGACCCACGCTTTTTGCAAGCGTTTGGGCGTTCGCTGTTTATTTGTATTGCTTCGCTAACCCTCAGTGTGATTCTGGTTCTGCCAGCGATATTCGTGGTGTTTTACTACTTTCCAAGGCTCGATAAGCTCATGAACGTATTGATTTTGCTACCATTCGCTGTACCACCAGTGGTGTCCTCCGTCGGCTTGATTCAACTTTATGCTGACAGTGAAATCTCCCTTATCGGTACTCCTTGGATTCTAGTAGGTACTTACTTCACCATCGCGTTACCGTTCATGTATCGTGCGATTTCTAATAGCTTCGAAGCAATTAACCTTAATGATTTAATGGACGCTGCACATTTGCTAGGAGCAAGCACAACCAAAGCGTTTTTGATGGTCATTTTACCTAACCTCAAAAAAGGACTGATGGCATCGCTTTTCCTTTCATTTTCATTTCTATTGGGAGAGTTTGTGTTCGCCAATATTTTAGTCGGCACACGTTATGAAACCCTGCAAATCTACTTGTATAACATGCGTCAGACGAGCGGCCACTTTACGTCTGCCTTAGTGATGACCTACTTCCTATTTATTTTTTTACTGACTTGGTTGGCAAGTCGTTTCAGCCGAGGAGTCAAACAATGAGCTATGTAACAGCGAAAAATCTGACTAAACGTTTTGGTGATAACACCGTATTTGAGGACATTCACTTTAACATCGAGCAAGGTGAATTCATTACGCTTTTGGGCCCTAGCGGTTGTGGTAAATCGACACTACTTCGCAGCCTTGCTGGGCTTAACCCTGTCGATGGAGGCGAGATTTGGGTAAACGGAGAAGATATCACGCATCAAGTCCCGCAAGAGCGTGGTATTGGGATGGTCTTTCAATCGTATGCGCTGTTTCCCAATATGACCGTCGAAGGCAACATTGCATTTGGCTTAAAAATGAAAAAGCTTGCGAATGATGATATTCGACGTGAAGTGGCTAAAGTCATCAAACTGGTGGATCTGGCAGGTAAAGAAAAACACTATCCGCATCAACTTTCTGGCGGTCAGCGCCAGCGTGTCGCACTCGCTCGAGCGTTGGTGGTGAAACCTCGCATATTATTGCTTGATGAGCCACTTTCTGCGCTTGATGCCAAAATCCGCAAACACCTTCGTCAGCAAATCCGAGACATTCAGAAAGAGATGAATCTCACCACTATCTTCGTAACTCATGACCAAGAAGAGGCGATGATTATGTCTGATCGTATCTTCCTAATGAGTAAAGGGGAAATTGTTCAAGCAGGAACACCTGAAGAAATTTATACTCATCCTGCTAACGAGTTTGTGGCCGGTTTCATGGGGCACTACAACCTTGTAGAGGCCAATAAAGCCAAGCAACTCTTCAACATTGATACCGAATGGAAAGTAGCGATTCGCCCAGAGTCTATATATGTAAAAGAGCAAGGTCGTCAATATGATAGCCACATCTCAGCGCCACAAGTAGGTACGATCACCAACCACCAGCTTCTAGGTAATGTTATTCGCTATCAAGTGAACGTTGAAGAGTGTGAGCTCACTGTTGACTTACTTAACCGCTCTTCAGAACGCTTACTAGCGAATGGCAGCCAACTAGAGCTACTCTTTAACCTAAACGAAATTCAACCAGTGAGAGCCTAAACATGTCCAAACCTTTGTATGTTTTTGATATGGATGAAACCCTAATAAACGCTGACTGCGCAATGATTTGGAACGAGTTTATGGTTGAGAGAGGCATCGCGACTGATCCTTTATTTATTAAGGAAGATCAGCGTCTAATGGCCTTGTACTCTGAAGGCAAAATGGACATGGAAGATTACCTAGCGTTCTCCATGAAGCCACTAGAAAACATGCCGATTGAAGAAGTAAACGCCTTGGTTGAAGAATGTGTTGAAAGCCATATTTTGCCTAAACAGTTCCCTCAAGCCAAAACCCTGATTGAGCAACTGTCTCGTGATGGTATAGATATGGTTATCATCTCTGCCAGCGTCACTTTTTTGGTGGAAGCCGTTGGTCGCCGTCTTAATATTCCAACCGCACTCGGAATTGATTTAATCGAGAAAAACAACCGTTATACTGCTGAAATCGACGGTATCCCGAGTTATCGTGAAGGCAAAGTCACGCGATTAAAACAGTGGCTAGAAAATCAGCCTGAGCCTTATTCCGAAATCCATTTCTATACCGATTCAATCAACGATTTACCGCTTTGTGAATACGCGAACTACGCTTATCTGGTAAATCCATGCCCACAACTAAAAGAACACGCGAATCGATCAAACTGGACGCTATTACGTTGGAATTAGCCTTCGGTCTTTATAGCAATAAAGGGCAGCTAACTGCTGCTCTTTATTGCTATAATTGTCTGGTTATACGTGAAGTCAAATTTGAGACCGTCGAAAAAAACACACCAGTAACAAAATGGCGTAAGCC
>NZ_WXWT01000095.1:0-2871 GCF_009904725.1 Vibrio sp. V43_P6S15P86 | reverse complement strand
ATACTTTTTGAGAATGTCTATGAAAATTAATAATCGTTATAAGGCATCGTTGCTAATCGCAATGACGCTAATATTTCAATCTCAAACCACGTTCGCGTTGGAAAATAATCAATCTAAGCTGGAACAACTTCAGAAACGATATCAAACGTTAAGTAAAGACGACAAACAGCAATTAAAGAAAAGGCTGGAATCCCTGACGCCAGAGCAAAAGAAAAAGCTGCGTCACAAAGTGGTAGAGGAGTTACGTACACTGCCTGAAGAAGATAAAGCTCGCCTTAAAAAAGCACTTGGTCAAAGCATCAGCGATAAACGTCAGGCACTGCGTGAATGGGCAGCAAGCTTAACGGTGGAACAAAAGATCGAGTTCCGGCAACGCTTGATCGATATGGTTCAAAATAAAATTCGTTCTCTTAGCCCTCAGGAGCGTCAAAAGCTGTATACGCAACTAAAAAATGCGCCCAATGAGGAAGCGCAGTTTCGTATTCTAGGCGATTTGCTAGGTGGCCCACGTGGCATTTTAGGGGACTTAGGTGACTTAGTCGGTGGGATTCTAGGTGGCGTTTTGGGTGGGTTAGGTAACATTCTGGGTGAAATTGCCCAAGCATTAGGCGTGACCGTTACAGATTTGTTAAATGGTATCGGAGATGGTTTAGGCTACTTGGGTGATGCATTAGGCGATAATGTTGTCGGTGGCTTGGTCGGAGGATTAGGCAGCTTGGTCAACGGCATTAACGAGATCCTCTTTGGTGGGAATAAGCTCTATATGCCGCTACTGCTGACCAGTCCCGATGGTGCGGATTGTCGCAACCACAATACATCTGGCAGTAGAGTGGGCTGGACATCCGGTGTGACTCAGGCCTGCACAACTCAAAGTACACAAACGGCGTTTTACACACCAAAACCAGAATGGGCTGAGTACATGATTAAGTCCCAAGGTGTGGGGATAGAAATGCAATGCTCAGAAGATATGGGATGGAAGCCGCTTGCGATTGATGGCACGCAATATTGTTACAACAAACTGCTGGTGCCAGAGGCGGCGGTACGAGCAGAAGTCACGTTCCGAGGCCATGTGTTCAGTCCTGAACAAGGAAAAGTGGACAACATTAACTTTGGTGAGTTCTTGAGTGTTTGTGCAGACGGAGGGCTTTTAACTGTTGCGCATCAAGTTGGTGATGGCCCGCTGGTTACTGACGGCAGCCGAACGTGTAAAGATGAAAATACACGTAAAAAGCCAAAAGGTACGGGGCTATATAAAGGGACGTTACCCGTAGATGTCAATATCACCTGGAAGAAAGTGCCTGGAGCAAAAGCGTCAGCTCCGCGCAATGTAATAGACAGCATTCGTAATAACTTGTACCCGTTTAAGTTTGTGTATCACGACAACGGGAAAACGGTTGGCAGCGGTGACGGTGGCACGCATTTGGTGCATATGCTGAGCTCACCTGCGGCGAGAAACTACATTGTCACTAACTTTGGGGGCTGGACCGCATCTTGTGAAATTACCCAACCGACACAAACCGTCGATCTTGGTACTGTGCACACCAAAGAGTTTTCAACAACAGGCCCTTTGCCTTCAACCACCAAACCATTTGAAATCGGTATGGATTGCACCGGAGTCAGTGGGACATACAAACCGACGGTGAAGTTCTCCACGTCAGGAGCAACTGCTTTCGATATGTATGACGGCAAACCTCATGGCTTATTGCTGAATCAAAACGACGGCGCAAATGCCGCTGACAATGTTGCGGTTTCTGTTGTTATTGATGGGAAAGACGGGGTGACTCCTGTACCGACTTTTAACTCGCCAATTTCAGGGCTGTTTAGTTTTGATTTGTCGGCGGATGCCAAACCTAAAATGCAGTTTTGGGCGTCCTTTTTCAAACCTGCTTACCCGGGCGGCGCAATTAAGCCCGGCAAGTTTGATGCACAGATGACAGTCGAACTTATCTATCCATAATCACGACGACACCTCCTGAGGGAGGTGTCTATTTTTCTAACAGGTATAAAGTATGACAAAACACAGCATGGCGTTGCTTGTTGCTCTGATGGCAAACAATGTGATGGCAAAAGATGACACCGCTTCTCTTTTTGATGATCTATTTGTGGGCGTAAAAAGTGGTTATCAGATTTTGGATGATGACCAGTCGCATCAAATTCGCCCTAATGCCTACAACCTAGGCGTCTTTACGGGCTTTCAGCTTACCGACAATGTAAGTTGGGATATCGGTTATCATTATTGGGGCGATGCGCAATTGGATGAGAGAGAGTATTCTGTTGATATTCTCGAAACCGGCCTTCGTTATGATCACTACATTACTCAAAACACCAGCTTGTTTGCACGTGCTGGCTTAGGGTATGCGTGGACAGAAACAAGTGGTGCCATCTCAGGTTCAAGTCGCTCATCAAATATCGTGCCTTTAATTGAAGTCGGTGGACATTACTGGCTGTCCAAAAATTGGTCAACAGGTGTCAGCTACCAATACACCAGAGGAGTTGAAGCGGCTCCTAGCTTAGATATCGACGCACACAGCATCAATTTGTCATTAACTTATGGGTTTGATAACAACAAGAAAGTGGCGTCATATGCATTGGCGCAACACGAAGAACAAGTGTTGCCTCATAGTTATGTCTTCGTTGAACTGCATGAAGATACCGTTTTCGATTTGGACAGCGCGCAACTGACAGATCAGGGCAAAGAGACCATTCGCGATTTTGTTAGCAGAATGCCGAAAAAACAGGGTATGGTAATCAGTGTTATTGGACACACTGATAATTCTGGCAGTGAAGAGTACAACCAAACACTGTCTGAGCGACGCGCTCTGGCTGTCAAAACGTACATGGTTGAGCTAGGCTTAGATGAGAGTTTAATTA
>NZ_WXWT01000353.1:0-2874 GCF_009904725.1 Vibrio sp. V43_P6S15P86 | reverse complement strand
CAGTTTATGGGGTAAACGTATCTTGGGCGAATGTCCGTATTATATTTTTTTACCACAACATCAGTGTTCGCCCTGAGTATTTTATAAAAGAAAACATAAATAAAATCAATAAATTTGAAAATTACAGTTAACTAAGAGTCAAGGTGTTACATTTACCCAATATCCAAAAGGATTCACTATTTCCCTACATAGCAACATAGTCTTTAGCAGGAAAGTACAAGGTATCCAAAACGGCGCCCTGCTGTTCTACCTCTGGATTGCGAACATCATGTCGGAGTGATAACGTCCGCGAGCAGCTTAAATCCTTTCAGTTTTCGCCCTCTAGGTATCGTGAAGCGACTCTTTCATTCTTGGTTGAACAGACTTAGGAGCTTTATTCAATACATTCGAGGTTTTGTGTACCCAGAAGCGCTGATGACGTGTGATCGCCCAGTGTTTGACGGCCGCATTCCCAAAGCCCGGTACACCATCACTAATCGATTGTTCAGGAGTGATGGTCATACCCTTTGAAGTCAGTTGCGACAGAACTTCAAGCTAACTGACGTCTGACTCTCGGTACCCGTCAACGAGCGCCAACACTTTCTTGGGGCCTGTATCGTAGACACCACTAACAACCAGAAGGCAAAGATTGTCATCCATACATACTTTGCTGTAAACGCCACCAGCCCAGATCATAGACATACCGTCGTTTACTCGGGTCTCTTTTTGCGCCACTGGTCGTATTCCGCTTCCCATTGTTGCTTGAGGCGGGAAACACTATTTGCTGACAACCCCGTGGCTTGCATGCTCAGAAAAGGATCCAGAGCAGGCTGCGTATCGACAGTTGAACTTAATCCAACTCCCTGTTCTATCAAAAACTCTGGGCGCTTTAACGATGATATCACCAAGGTCTACCTGAGGTGAGCGCTCAGGCAAATGTCCATTGCGAATCACTGCTTGTTTTCCGTCAATTTGGAACGATGCGAACTGCTTTAGCAAGGCTTAAAACTCCGCTTTTATGGCTTGAGCCAATGATTACTGCGCACCTTATTTCAACAGTCCATTGAGCGTGTTGTCTAGTTTATGCAGCTCAGTAACGTTATGATTGTTGTCCATGTGGTGTCATCCTTGTTGGTTGTTGATCTAACGAAATCAATCAACAGGCTACACCGCATTCTTTTTTGCTTACACACGAGAAACAACTAAAGCTCTTTAGTCAATCTCATGCGCTTAAAGGAAATCTATCTCAGCGTGTTTTCTGTTAGTACCATGGTATGAGTAGTTAGAGCACCTACGCAAAGTTATAACAATTGCAGTACTCAGGGCAGCATTGTAAAACTGAAGGCTATATCGATGCCGACAACTTTAATAGAAATGATGATTACTCCTGCTCTTACTGGTTGCACCATTAGTTTGGTACAACTGTGTTAGAAGGGACGAGCGTCTGTCACACCAAAGCCAAGGTATTCGAGATGCATTAGTCCTTATCCCAATAGAGTTTGATGCCTTCTTCCAACAAAAAATTAATCGTGTCCTCGACATCACCAGTGAAGTCGAACATTACTACGTAACAGCATCTAGAAAACACAATACTCCTCTCATAAATCGTTAAGCTATGAGATACAAGAACTCGTTATGCAACACCATATCGAAAACCAACTAATAATTGAGCGCACAATAAGCGGCTATATCCCCGTAAACAAAAGCTTTTTCTTTACCTTTATCATCACCTCTATTCTCACTAGCGGTGGCGTCATGGGCACAGCCTTTATTAGTTCATCTTGATGATAATAAGCTCACGGCTCGGCGGGTCACCTAACCACAATCGGTGGGAACTTTTTCCTCGCGGTCTCCCTCCTTCCTTATGTAGATAACTGAAAAGCCTAATTCATATGCGGTTGTTTAATTCAAAAAGATAATTACAATACTTACTCTTACTTTTATTTTTGGATAGCACTCATGGACTCCCTATTAAATATTCGCTCACTGCGAAAGCAATCGCGTAGTTACGCACTCACACAACTTGAAGATATGTTAAGTAAACTTACCCAAGTGGTCGAAGAAATACGTGAAGAAGAGCAACAGAGAGCATCTGCACAAGCTGAAAAAGAACAAAAGCTCAAAGCTTACGCCAAAGAACTCGAAAAAGCGGGGCTTAGTATTGAGGATGTGGCCGCGCTGCTTTCAAATAAAACCACAACGAAACAGAAACGAACTCCAAGACCACCCAAATATCGCTATACCGACCTAAACGGTGATATAAAAACATGGACGGGCCAAGGGCGTACCCCTTCTGCTCTCGTTGGTAAAAACCTTGATGATTTCTTAATCAAGTCTTGAACTAGCCGATAGACTCAACTAAACAAGGAGAACTCTGATCCGAACCTGCATAAAAGTTGGTATGCTTTACTGACAGACTGGCCACTTTGGAGATAAACCGCTTGTCATCATTTAAACGCGTCAAAAAGCTTGATATATCTTTTGTGTTGAACCTCCCCCACGTAATCAACAGAATACGGCGAGAATCTCTACAATCAATTTCTTAAACACATAATCCTTTGAGCCAAAAAAGTTGTTTAAATTGCGATTTAAACAACTTTTTTTGTGTCCGGTTGCTTGGACGATTTCTAATAACACCACCAGCATCAATCTGCACATTCGAACATATTGGGTATTTAGAAATAACAAAAAACTAAGAATAGTAAATATGCTCAAAAGTGTACAAAAAAAGACTATGAGAAACTCACTTAACTCAATATCCCAAAATGCTGGAGCAAATCAGTTGGCCGCGAACCAAATTGTAGTACTAACAGTGTAACAATAAATATGTGTCTTCCTAAACGAGCTACCATTGAATAGAGCATGCAGAAGTGGTGTAGTATCGCTTATGAGTTC